>JAADYY010000719.1 GCA_010092805.1 Chloroflexota bacterium
ATAGTCATAGCCGGCGGGGTGAACAAACTTTCGCATCCGCCGCACTATCGACTTTCCAACGTTCGCCACGCTGCCTTGAGCGTGTTATCCAGCAGCATCGTGATCGTCAGCGGGCCGACGCCCCCAGGCACCTTGCTGATCGCGCTGACGACGGGCAGCGCCTCCTCAAACGCGACATCCCCCACATAGCGATACCCGCGTTCACTTGCCGGATCGTCGATTTTGTTGGTGCCCACGTCGATCACGACCGCGCCGGGTTTCAGCCAAGCGCCGCGAATGAACTCAGGCCGCCCAATTGCCGCGATGACAATATCGCCGCCCCGAATCACCGCAGCTAGATCGCGCGTGCGGCTGTGGACAATCGTTACGGTGGCGTTGGCCTTGAGCAGCATCAGCGCCACGGGCAACCCTACGATGTTGCTGCGCCCCACAACGACCGCGTTTGCCCCCGTTAGTGGTGCCTCGATCTCGCGCAGCATCACCATCACCCCGGTGGGTGTGGCTGGCGTAAACAGCGGATCGCGGCCTTTCATCGCCAATGCGCCGATGTTGATAGGATGGAACCCATCCACATCTTTATCCAAACTCACCAAACGCAGGATCGTCTCTTCGTCAATGTGATCTGGCAGCGGAAGCTGCACCAGAATCCCGTGAATGGCCGGGGTATCATTCAGATCGTTCACCGCCGCTTCAACCTCAGCCTGTGTGGCGGTGGCGGGCAGCAGGTGCCCCACCGAATGAAGCCCCGCACGCTCACAGGCACGCCGTTTCATGCGCACATACGACGCGGACGCCGGGTTATCGCCCACCAGCACCACGCCCAGCCCCGGCGGGTGCCCGGCCTGCGCCGCGTAACGGGCGGCCTCCTGTGCGATCTCGGCACGCAACCGTTCAGCGATCACCGTGCCGTCAATAATTTGTGCAGCCATCAATTTTAACCAATGCCACTGCGTGGCATGTCCCGAAGCAAAATCCTGCCGACCAGCATAGCACATGCCAGGGGTACTGGCGACTCGCGGTTTGGCCGCCGATCATTGTCTATGCATTCAAACAACTTACGGACAAAATAGACACTCACTTGCTGAGAGAGACTTGGTAATATTATAAAGAGAGCGTAAGGGATAGATTCACCCTGGCACAGCGAGTCGAGGCCCGCTGCCGTTCAGAAACAGACTTAAATTGAGGATATGTGTAAGTATGGACCAACTGCAACCACAGATCCCACCGAGCAGACAGCGTGTGCGCGGCCAGGCGCTGGTCGAATACGCGCTGATTCTGGCGCTATTAGCTGTTGGGTTGGGCTTTGCCCTCGCGGCCACAGGCCCGGCACTTGGCAATGTGTTCAATAATGTCGTCACGAACCTGATCGGGGCGAACCCGTCCGCGGCGACCCCGTTGGCCGCAGTGGGCGGCAACCCCAACTCATTCTGGCAAACTGTGACCTGGGTCGCGGCCAACCCTCAGGGTGAAACGCCGTTCCCCACCCCGGTCAACCGCCCGCCGACGGCGACGCCGCTGAGCTTCGTCACGTTGACCCCATCGCCATCGTTCACACCGACATACACGCCATCGTTCACACCCACACCCACCTATACCCTGACCCCCACCAATACCCTGACCCCCACGCCGGGGCCGTCCGAGACCCCGACCGACGCGGACTTCGCCTTCCCGCTGGTTGACCAGGGCGGCAACCCAGAATGGTATCGTCTGGATACCAGTGTGGCGTTGGGCACCCAACCCTGGACGGGTGTTTTCTACAACGACCCCAGCTTCGGCACCCCTTGGAGTCCCCAGCCCCCAACGTTGGACGATACGAGCATCCTCGATCCGTTCACTGGTGCAGAGTTGTTCGGCGAGCCATTGCCCAATTACTCCGCACAGCGATTCGAATTCGACTTTGGCAACGGCCCCGCTATCGGCGGTATGTCAAGTGACGGGTTTTCTATCCGCTTAAACCGCAGCATCTTCATTGACCGCAGGACACAACTGCGCTTCAGAGTGGATCGGCACGACCCAGGACACGACGACATCAACATCTTCGTCAACGGGACGCCGATCTTCGACGACGATGTCAATACCGATGGTTACGCACTGCACACCCTCCCTGCTGGGAATCATACGCTGCAAGTCGACTATGTGGACATCAGCGGTCGGGCGCGTTACCGGCTCGACATCACCCGCGTTCAGGTCACCGACGATGTGGTGAGTGCCAATCCAGGTAACCCGAACCCTAATAATTCCGCGCACACCGACTGTCGCTGGTTCGACCGCAGCAACGGACTCACATCCAGCTCAAACAGCCGCTACTGGCGTGAAGCTAGCGAAAACCGCGACGCCGTGGCGTGGGTGGCGAACCGCAGTTGCCATCTGGAACTGCGGGGTTCGGTCGATATTACGACAGCGTCCAACCCACAGTTGAGCTTCTGGGATATGTGGGATTTCACCGGGCACAGCGGTGTCAGCCCCATCGCCTGGGTCGAAATAGCCGCATACCTCGATGACGGTCTGCAAGGTCTCGACCGCGACAACGTCACCTGGCACGCCATCCCGCTGCGCGATGGTGATACACTGAACTTCAACTGGACGCGCACCACCATCAACATTCGTGATATTCCGGGGCTTGCGAGCGCCTCCGAGATCACTTATCGGTGCCGTCTGGCCAGTTCCAGCGGGGCACCGCTGCGCTGGTTCATCGACGATATTCAGGTGAGTGAAGGCCCGCCCCCCGCGCCCGCACCCCAATTTCACACCGTCGATGACACGTGGGATCTCAATTCGCGCGGCCAGATGGACGACTTCTTCTTCAACAACGATGCCAACCTCACGCTTGAGAACAACGGTAGACCTGTGCCAAATGCCTGGCGCTGGGACATGACCAGTGGCAACCCACGCGGCGGCGGCGGCTTGTCCTGGGAGCAAAGCCCATCGGGGCAGTACGCCGTCTTCCCCTCCGCAGATTTCGGGACGGATGCCCAGCGAATCAGCTACTTGGAGTTCAGGCGTCCCATCGATCTGACGCCAGCGAACGCCCCGGCAGCCGACTTCGAAGGGGATACAGGGGTACCGATCCTGGGCTTCTGGTACGCCTTCGACATCGAATACGAAGTCAGCTTGCAGGTGCAGTACACCAATGTGGTGGATAACGCCACAGACAACCGCCCAACGGTTGCTGCCGTGCCGAACCCGCGCAATTGGCAGGTCATCCCGAACGGCGGGTTGCTCGTCAATTTCCAAGATCCGGTTGGCGCACCGAGTGTGAACGAATTCGTCGGCCCGCGTACTGGGCAGACCACGTATCGCTACGCTGAAATCCGCCTCGATCAGATCCCGAACTGGAATACACAGCAGTTCTACCTGCGCTTCGCCATGATCGTCAACCCGGACGCCGCGACCACTGGCGGCGGTTGGTGGATCGATGACATTCAGGTCGAGCGCGACACGCTGTCGCAGTTCTCGCCCTATGAGTTCTTCGATAACGCCGAAAACGCCACATTCACCATACGCAACTGGAATCTGGTGGGTGATTGGGGGCGCGGCACCGACCGTGCAGGCGTCAATAGCACTGCCAATGCTTACCTGGACAGCCCAGGGAGCAACTATGCCAACGTCAGCGACTCGTACATGGAGTTGAACAACGTCATCGACCTGCTGTACGACACGCCGCTGAACGTCAACAACGCCGGCACCATCGGCGAGCCAGCCGCACGTCCGCCAGCGGTGCGCCCATTCCTGACGTTCTGGCATCAGCGTGAGACCGATACCAACACCACCTTCACCGTCGAGGCCTGGACGACGACCACCAACACCTGGACGGTGATCTGGGAATACGACGACGACCCCAATACCCGGTTCCAGGCGGCGTGGGAACGCGTCGAAATTGACCTGCGCGCCGCCTTCGACCTCATCTACGGTGGTACCAATGTCTGGCCGACGCTGAGCAGCACCGCCGATACCGAAGATGACGATATTCGGCTGCGCATTCGCCTGCAAAGCACAGCGAGCGGCAACGATGACGGTGTCTTCGTCGATGACATTCGCATCGGCGAAATCGCTGAGGTCGTGCATCAACTGTGGGCAGCACCCGTTGGCGGGTTGGTCACCAATCCGGGCGACAACATCTATCAGGACACCATTGAGTCGTTCTTTGGCTCGCCGCAGGTCGATCCGTTCAACTGGGATCGCCGCTGGCATGTCCAGAGCAGCAACGGGTGGGAAGCTATCACCCAACCTAGCGAATTTATCCGCAACGGCACACAAGCGCTGCACGAAAGCCCGCACACCCCGTCTGGCAACATCATCGAGTACGGGCGCAACGAAGATCACATCCTCGAAATTGTGCCGATCATCGACCTGCGCGGCACCGACCCGAACGCCAACCCGGCGCTGCGCTTCTGGACACGCTACGAGGTCGGCTCCAACGACGAAATCCGCGTCCAGATTGCGACAGAAGACACCACCGACTTCGGCACGGTGCAGACGCTTGACAACCGTGCGGGGTGGAGCGCCTGGCAGGATGTGTACCCCTCCGGCGGCCCGTCCGGCTACGCCAGCGGTGACCTTTTCCTGCGCCAGACTATTCTACGCAATACTTGGGAACGCGAATCAGTTGATCTGCGTCATTATGTCGGTGAACGCATCAAGGTGCGGTTCGTCCTCAATGCCAGCGACGACAACCAGTTTGGTGACGGCTGGTACATCGACAACGTCTCATTCGAATTCGGCTTGCAGGAAATCCCCTGGAATCCGCCATTCTTTGACAACGCCTCGGCCTCAAATGCCAGTGTGTACTGGGTCACCGAGGGCGATTGGGGTGTCACCGAGGAGTTCAACCGCGGCACCGGTGCAGAGATCAACGATTTCGGCACCAACCCCTGGATAGGTTGGATTTATGATTGTGACGGTGTCTTTGGGCAAAGCTGCAACAGCGGCGGTTACAACAACATCATCGTCAACAACCACCCCTGGACAGGCCCTAACGTCGATTACACAATGGGGCCGTACAGTGAAGCGGATGCCATCCAGTACTTCTGGGGCGGCGGCAGACCGGATGATGAGAATGGGTCCCCTTCACCAACATCTTACTTTGATACTTTCGTTGCCCGTTGGGATCGGGATGTGACGATGCTGCTGGGTGAATATCGCTTCTGCACCATCTCCGACGACGGTGTGCGTGTGGTGCTTGACCCGCCAACCGGCACGGACATCACCAACCCCAACGGTTATATCATCAACCGCTGGCAGAATCAGGCGAAAGCACTCAACTGTGAGAACGTCAACGTGATGGTGCCAAGCATCAACGCCCAACTCCAGTTGTGGTTTTATGAAAACACTGGCCAGGCGGATGTTTCGATGAGTGCCGTGCGCATCAACAGCGGTGGTTCGTACACCGACAGCCCGAACCTGTACAGACCGGCAGGGAACTGCCCGTCGGGCACCACATTCCGCTCAGCCACTGGCTACTGCATCATCGACTCCATCCCCAATGGGCAGTCGGCGCTCGTACTCAACGGCTACTTCAACCTGGATCCGCCGCCAGCAGCGCCCCAGTTGCCGGGGAATCCGCGTCTCCTCTTCTACCGTTACAGCGATTTCGATGGCGGGCGCTTGTATGTGGAACAATCGCTCAACGGTGGGTTCGACTGGACAGGCCTCACGAACTTCAACAATGACCGGATGCCCCCCAGCAACGATTGGGATCTCCGGGGTGTTGGCCTGACGCAGGAGCCGCAGGTGATCGTGCGTTTCCGGATGGACAATTCCACCAACGGCGACCCGGGGGACGGGGTATACATCACCGACATCAACCTCTTCTTCGAGTAATGCCCACAGCATCCTTAGCTTAAGCCAACATAGGGGCAGCCTGAGAGTCTTCGGGCTGCCCCTGTGCTTTCTGAACAAAATCGGCTAGACTACAGGGACTGAACCCCAGCAAGCAGATTAAGGATGCCGACCTGTGACTGTTGCGCACGAGCGAACGGGCTTGTTTTTCATCTTGGTGGGGCCAGCCGGCGCAGGCAAAAACCGGCTGATGAACATCGCCCTTGACCGCATCGACGACCTGAGCCAACTGCCAACCGCCACCACCCGCGCCATCCGCGATGGCGAACAACAGGGGCGCGAACATCTCTTCCTCACCCGCGACGACTTCCTAAAAATGATCACAGACGATCAACTGCTGGAATGGCAGGAAGTTCACGGCAATCTGTACGGGATGCCGCGCGCGACCGTTGAAGAAGCGCTGCAAGCAGGTCGCGCGGTGATCGCTGATATTGAAGTGTTGGGGGCGTCCTATGTGCGCTCGTTGTACCCGGAGAACGTCATCACCATCTTCATTCAGCCTCCTTCACTGCAAACCCTCATCGAGCGGATGCGCACGCGCGGCGACAGCGAAGCCGAAATCAGCAAGCGGCTGCTGCGCGTGGCCATGGAAATGGATTACGCCGCCGAATGTGACTATGTCATCGTCAACGATGATCTGGAGCAGGCCGCCGAAACCCTGTGCGCCATCATCACTGCCGAGCATAACCGCCGCGCAGTACCACACGGGACCTTCAACTATCGGTATATGGCACGGGCCGTGCCCATCTGCGCCGATGCGGTGTTGTGCCACGATGAACCACCCCATTTCCCGATTGCAACGCTCGACCCAGAGGAACTGCCCCACGACGGCGCGCTGCGTGCGCTCAGCGCAGCCCTGCACTTGCCTGTCACGCCGAACAACTTGATCGCGGGGGGTCAAGCGGACGGACGCTTCACCCCCCCGGTGATCTTCGACTGCGATGAGATCAGCGGCTGTGAGGTGATCAAGTTCCTGTATCTGTATCGCCTGGAAACCCACATACCCGCGCCGGAAGGGTGGTCGTGGCTGCCGCTGACACAGGCGGTCGAAGATTACGACGCACTGCCCAGCGCCGTCTTAGATGTTGTCGCTGCCGCCGTCGCCGAGTCCGGGGATTGAACCGCATGGATCTGCCAAACCTGCATACCAGTCTCGGTGCAGTGCTCGCACCTGATCAGATTCCGCTCCACTACGGCGATCTGGGCGCTGAATACTGGGCGGCGCTTGAAGCAGCCGTCCTCATGGAGCGCTCGCACGAAGGTCGCGTGGAAATCACCGGGCGCGACTATCTGGCGCTGCCGCACCGGATGTGCACCAACGATCTGGAATCGCTGACGCCGGGGATGGGCCGCCCGACGATCTTCACCAACCCAAACGCACGCATCATCGACCGTGTGACAGTGTTTGATCGCGGCGATCAAACGGCGCTGCTGCTCACAGAGCCGGGGCGCGGCGACGCGGTGCGCGCCTATCTCCAGCGCAACATCTTTTTCAACGATGACGCGCGGCTGACCGATCTAACATCCGTCACCAAGCAGTTTGATCTGCACGGGCCGCAAGCCGACGCGGTGATCGCAGCGCTCGATCCTGAACTGGCAGCGCGCACCGATTGGTTCGGCCAACCGCTGACCATCGCCGGAGCTAACGTGTTTGTCACCCGCAACAAACCGATCAGCGGGGCGCACTGGACATTGATCGCAGCGGCGGCGGATGCAGGTGCGGTGTGGTCGGCGCTGTTAGAAATCGGCAAGGCGCACGGCTTGATCCCGGCGGGGTCGCTGACGTACAACACCCTGCGCATCCGCGCGGGACGGCCCGGCCTGGGCCGTGAACTCAGCGCCGACTATCTGCCGCTCGAAATCGGGTTGTGGGATGAAGTCAGCTTCACAAAGGGTTGCTACACCGGGCAGGAGATCATCGCCCGCATGGAAAGCCGCAATCGGCTGGCGAAGACCATCGTCACGCTGAGGTTGTCAGCCGTGATCGACATCCCAGCCCCGCTGCGAACCCCTGAGCGTGAAGTCGGCACGTTGACCAGCAATGTCGAAGCGCCTGATGGCACGATCTTCGGGATTGGGGTGATCAAGGTGGCAGCAGCGCAGCCGGGGGCTGATCTGGTGGTTGGTGACACTGGAATCAGCGCACGGATTACTGGTCTGGCGGGGGTGCAGCCCGCAGCGATTCAGCAGGAAAGCGACCAGTAGCCACACCGTCACTCCAAATCGGGTGGCGCTACATCGAAGAAGAGCGCCCACCACACCATCCAGGGTTCGGGTTCGGGCGGGGCGGTTTGCGCATCCCGGACGCGCACCTCAGGGGCGGGGGTGGGCGCATCCAGGCCGCCACCGGGCACTGGCACAACCAGCACTTCCCCTTCGCGCACCAGCTTGCCCTCATCGCGCGCCCAGCGCTCCACATAGGCGTCACCGCGCACGTAATCGCGCTGCTGAGTCAGTTCTGCCTGCTCCGCTTCCAGCCGCTCAATCTCTGCTTGCAGCAGGTTATGGGCTTCTTGCAGCGGTTGGCTGGCAGCAATGCGGCTGCTGAAGTTGATCGCCAGAATCAATCCGATTGAGAGGATCGCCGCAAACATCACCTGGATGCCCGAAAGCTGGCTGGGGCGCTTCTGCACCGACACTGTTTCGTTGGTGGGGTGTCGCTGATCTGCCGCCTGCGGCTGCTTGGCCTGATCTGTCACTGTGAATCCCTGATGACCCAACTCACGACGCGCATATTATACGCCCGCTGCACAAGTTGGGCCATTGCAGGGCAATCGCATCAAATTTGTTCTACAGCATATGGTCTTTTGTGACCCTGGTATCGCCCTCACCCCGCTCCCACAGCTTCGCGGGGAGCGGGGGTAATACGCTTTGTATATATAT
>JAADYY010000720.1 GCA_010092805.1 Chloroflexota bacterium
ACTTCGTTCGATAGGTACTGCTTAAAGTTGCAAAGGTAACGTGAGACTATGACGACCACCCACAGCCGCCCACCCGGCCCGAAAGGCAATTCAGCGGCGCTGATTATACAGCGCTTGTTCGACTCGCTGCGCCCGAACGTGGAAACGAATCGGGAGAGCTTTATGCTGACCATGGCCGAGTGGCCGAAAATCTACGGCGACCAAGTGTACTACCATTTCTTCCCGATGCATATGTATATGTTCAGCCACCCAGACGACATCCACGACATCCTCGTCAAGCAGGCGGACAAGTTCCACAAATCGACCTTCTACAAGCAAATCCTGTCGCGCTTCCTCGGCAACGGGATGCTGATCAGCGACGGTGAGTTCTGGAAGCGGCAGCGCAAACTGGCCCAGCCCGCGTTTCATCACAAACGTATCGTCAGCTACGCCGATACGATGGTCCGCTATACCGAGCGGATGATGGCCGGCTGGCAGCATGGCCAGGTGATCGACGCCGCCGACGCCATGATGAAGCTGACGCTGGCGATTGTGGGCAAGACGTTGTTCGACGCGGATGTCGATGCCGAAGCCAAGACCGTCGGCGAGGCGATGGAAGTCATTCAGCACACTTCGACCCACAGCGCCAACGCGCTGATCGCGCTGCCCGACTGGGTGCCAACCGCCCAGAACCGCGAACGGCGGCGCGCCGTCGCGGCGCTCGACGCCATCGTCATGCGCATGATCCGCGAACGCCGCGAGTCCGGCGAGGACAAGGGCGATCTGCTGTCGATGCTGCTGCTGGCCGTCGATGAGCAGGACGGCACCGGCATGACCGATCAACAGGCGCGCGACGAAGCGCTCACGCTGTTCCTGGCCGGCCACGAGACGACCTCAAACGCGCTGGCGTGGACGTGGTATCTGCTGGGCGAGCACCCCGAAGCCGAGGCGCGGCTGCACGCAGAACTCGACCGGGTGCTGGCGGGCCGTGCCCCCACTATGGCCGACCTCAAAGATCTGCCGTACACGGAGCAAGTCATCAAGGAATCGATGCGCCTGTACCCGCCCGCGCCGGGATTCAGTCGTCAGGTCATCGAAGCTGTCGAGATCGGCGGCTGCACGGTGCCGAAGGGGGCGTCGGTCTTCATCTTTTCCTACGCCGTGCACCGTGACGAACGCTGGTTCCCGAATCCGCTGGCGTTCCAACCAGAGCGCTGGACGCCCGAATTCGAGAAGGGGCTGCCCAAATACGCCTATTTCCCGTTCGGCGGCGGGCCGCGCATCTGCATCGGCAACAGCTTCGCCATGATGGAAACCCAGCTCGTGCTGGCGACGATGGCGCAGCGCTTCCAGCTTAAGCTGGTGCCCGGCCAGGAGATCGTTCCCGAAGCGCTCATCACGCTGCGCCCACGCAACGGCGTACAGGTAGAATTGATCGAACGGCAGCCCGCCGCCGCCCCCGCCGATCACAGCGCCGTCATGATGCCCTAACGCCGCTCAACCGCAGATCAGCGCCGGGGGATGGTCGGTTTGGCCGTTTCCCCGGCGTTTGGCCATCTTGCCCAAAACTTTTCCATCCACACCAACAAACCTGCCCGCTGATGATACGCTGATGATATAATGAATATGTTCAGAGTGCTCCACTCTGAGGTCAAACAAGTCTTTTCCATCAAAATACCTTTGCTAAGGAGTCCTACACAAATGCGTAGCATCAAATGGTTGAGTGTGCTGTTGGTTGTGCTGCTGGCCCTCGGCGTCGGGATCGGCGCGGGCGCGCAGGACGAAGAAATTTCGGGCGACCTGGAAATCTTCTCGTGGTGGACGGGCGGCGGTGAAGAAGCCGGCCTCAACGCGCTCATCGAGCGCTTCGCTGAGCTGTACCCGAATGTCACCGTCACCAATTCGGCGGTCGCGGGTGGTTCCGGTGTGAATGCGCGCGCCGTCCTCGTGACCCGGATGCTCGGTGGCGATCCGCCGGATACGTTCCAGGTACACGCGGGTGAAGAACTCAATGCACTGTGGGTTGATGCGGGCCTGATGCAGCCGCTCAACGAACTGTTCGAGGCAAACGGCTGGCTGGATACCTACCCCCAAGGTCTCCTTGACCTGATCAGCGACGCCGAAGGCAACCTCTACTCGGTGCCGGTCAACATCCACCGCTCGAATGTGCTGTGGTACGTGCCCGCCAACCTGGAAGAATGGGGCGTTGCGGTGCCCGCCGACTGGGACGAATTCGTCAATGTGACGTGCCCGGCGCTTCAGGATCAGGGCGTGACCCCGATTTCGGTCGCCGAAAACTGGACTCAGGCCCACCTGTGGGAAAGCATCGCGCTGGCCGTCCTGGGCGTGGAGGCCTACAACGGTCTGTGGACCGGTGCCACCGACTGGACCAGCCCGGAAGCCACCGCCGTCTGGGAAACCTTCGACGCGGTGCTGGCGTGCAGCAACGATGACCGTAACTCGCTGGCCTGGCAGGATGCCTCGCTGATGGTCGCCGAAGGCACCGCCGCCTTCAACATCATGGGTGACTGGGCCGCCGGCTACTTCCTGGTTGACCTGGCCCTGGAACCGAACGAAGGCTTCGCCTGGGCCGCTTCTCCGGCCACCGACGGCGCGTTCATGATGCTCTCCGATACGTTTGGTCTGCCGATGGCCGCCCCGAACCAGACCGCGACCCTCGCCTGGCTGGACTTCCTGGGCAGCGCCGAAGCCCAGGACATCTTCAACCCGCTGAAGGGGTCGCTGCCGGCCAATACCGACGCGGACATCACCAACCCTGAACTCTACAACGCTTACTTCCAGGATGCCTTCGCAGCGTGGACCAACGACGCCATCGTCGGCAGCCAGGCGCACGGTGCGGTCGCGCCGCAGGCCTTCACCAACGGCTTCGCCACGATCATCGCCACCTTCGCTTCGGATCGCGACGCTGCGAGCGCAGCGGCCAACTCGGCGACGCTGGCCCTCCAGACCGGTCTGGGCATGTAACAGCGAACACCGCAAGATCAGCCACCGATCAGGGCGCGCTGTGCTTTGATCGGGGCGCTGCTAAGCAGTTCCTCTGTTGCCCTGTGGCTCACCTGACCACAGGGCGTTTTGTTGTCTACCTGTGTGATGGGGTACATTGATCCACCGATAGCCTAACCCGACGAGACAAGTCGATTAAATACGATGAAATAGATGAAAGTGAGTTTCTGATGCAAGCAGCGACACGCGACCGCTGGATCGCTATTGCGATGCTCATGCCATCGCTTGTGCTGGTGGCGATTTTTGTGTACGGCTTCATCGGCTGGACGGGATGGACATCCCTCACCGACTCCAACGCGCTCCAGCAGTTGAGCGGCCAGCCCGCCCAATATATTGGCTTTCAAAATTACGAGGATCTCTTCACGGGCGGCCTCAACAACCGCTTCCGCATCGATCTGGTCAACACTGTCTTCTTCACGGCTCTGTTTGTGGGCACGTGCTTGATTCTGGGGATGGGGCTGGCGATTTTGCTCGACCAGAAAATCCAGGCCGAGTCGATCTTCCGCACGATCTTCCTGTTCCCGATGGCGCTGTCCTTCGTGGTGACGGGCGTGGTGTGGCGCTGGTTATTCAACCCCACCAGCGGCCTCAACGCCCTGCCGACGTATATCGGCCTGCCGCCGGGCGAATTCCGCTGGTTTATCAGCGAGGAGCGCTGGCTGGAATTCAACTGGCAGGATTTGCCGACGATCCTCACACTGCTCATGCTGGGGATCGTGGCGGCGTTTGCGCTGTGGTACTGGGCGCGCCGCCGCTCGCAGATCGCGGCGTTCCTCACCGCCGGGGCGATTCTGCTGGGTGGGCTGCTGGCGTTTGATGTGCCCGCCAATCTCAACGGCCTGGCGAACCCGGAGACGCACGGCTTCAACCTGGCGCTGATCGCGGTGGTGGTCGCGGCGGCCTGGCAGATGTCCGGCTACACCATGGCAATGTATCTGGCCGGGCTGCGCGGCATCCCGGAGGAGCTGCGCGAAGCCGCCCGCACCGACGGTGCCAGCGAGATTGGGGTGTACCGCCACGTGATCTTCCCGATGCTCGCGCCGATCACACTGAGCGCGATCATCATCCTCGGTCACATCTCACTGAAAATCTTCGATCTGGTCTTCACGCTCGGCGGCGGCGATAACCTGCAAATCGACATGCCGGGCATCAATATGTTCTTCACCACGTTCCGCGCGCAGGAATTCGCGCAGGGCGCAGCCATCGCCATCATCATGTTGGTGCTGGTCGCCATCGTGATCGTCCCTTACCTGATCAACAATCCTGTCTCTTATACACATCT
>JAADYY010000184.1 GCA_010092805.1 Chloroflexota bacterium
CTGCCCCTGCTCCCGAAGCCACCGGCGACCGCTGACGCTGGGAGCAGGGGAGAAAACTGCTTTTGAAGTCCCTCGCCTAGCCGCAAAGCGGCGGTTGGGCGAGGGGGTGGCACGGCGTCTGGCAAAGTTGCTAAATAAACATGCGTGTGCAAAGCGCATTACCCCCGCTCCCCGCGAAGCTGTGGGAGCGGGGTGGCACGCAGCGCCGGGGTGAGGGCGCTACCGGGCCACCAACGACCCAAACCGCAGCACAAATTTGATGCGATTGCCCTGCGGCAGCCAGCAAGCTTGCCCAAAAATGATAAAGTCGTGTATGCTGCAAAATGTTCACCGATCATATTGGGGAAAACGACATGCGCCTGAGAATTGTTTTTGCTGTACTGCTGATCTTGTCCATGAGTACCGCCGCCGCCGTCACCGCCCAGGATCTGCCGACCTGCGCCGATCTGCCGGATCACGCCGCGCTGACTGCCGCGCTGATCGAGGCGCGCCAAGCCGACAACGGCGGTTTCGACCTGGATATGTGGGCGACCATCGTGAGCCGCGACGGTGAAGTGTGCGCCGTCGCCTTCACGGGCGAAAATTGGGGCGACCAGTGGCCGGGCAGCCGCGTGATTTCTGCGCAGAAGGCCAACACCGCCAACGCCTTCAGCCTACCGGGGCTGGCGCTGTCGACGGCCAATCTCTTCACCGCGACTCAGCCGGGCGGCAGCCTGTACGGCTTGCAGCACAGCAATCCGGTGGATACAGCGGTGGCTTACGGCGGTGACGCTGCGCTGTTTGGCAGCCAACAAGATCCGATGGTCGGCCACCGCATCGGCGGGGTCAATGTGTTTGGCGGCGGGCTGCCCCTGTATGCCAGCGATGGCACGCTGCTGGGCGCGCTGGGCGTCAGCGGCGACTCGTCCTGCGCCGATCACAATATCGCCTGGCGAACCCGCGATGCTCTGGGCCTGGACTACGTGCCCGCTGGGGTCAGCGCGACCGGGGATGACAACATCATCTATGACATCGAAGCGGGCGTGAGCGCGGGCGGATTCGGGCATCCGGTGTGTGCCGAAGGCGTCGATGCCATCGGTGACGCGCTGCCAGAAATCCACCCGCTGGGCGAGTAACCGGGTTTTTCGGCTCAGAAGGCGGCGGGCAGATCAGTTTCGATGGCGTGGAACGCGGCGCGGAAGTAGGTCACTTCGCCGCCGCGCCCCGCCCAGCTCGCCGTGATCTGTGTGGGGGCATAGTAGCCGTCGAAGAGGCGGTGCTCGGCGCAGGTGAGCGTCCAGCGCTCCGCCACATAACCGCCGCGCACCGCGCGCGGGCGCTGGGCGACCACCACCCGCGTGATGTCGCCGAGCGCGTTGAACGTGAAATCCGCCTGCACCATTTGATCGCCGCTGTGGAACACCGCGCGCGCCGAGTCCGCGTCGATGGCCGCCCAGCGCAGCGCCGCGCCGGGCAGCAGCGCCGTCGGCAGCGTGATCAGTTCGGCCAGGTAGCGGCTGAGCGTGGCGGCGGCGATCTCCGGGCCGTCAGCATCGGTGATCCGCAGTGTCGTCAGCGCCTTGATCACGCGGCTCCCCTGAGCGTCGGCCCAGCGCTCGCGCACATCGACCCACAGGAAGGCCAACGCCCCGATCTTTGGGCGCAGCCGCGCCACCCATAGATAAGCTGGGCGATCTGCGCGTAGGTAGCCCTGCGCCGTGAAATCGACCCACAGCCGGCTGTGCCACAGCCGAATCGATCCGCGCTGGCGGTAGCGGACACAGCGGAACAGCGCCTGGCCGTCTTTGCGGTTGCGGCGCAAACAGCGCGCGACCGGTTCTGGCAGCCCCGCCAGATCGTCGTGGCGGAACGGCGGCAGATCACGCGGGGTGTCGGCGAGCAGGGCGGGCACTTCCCGGCGCAACCGCCGCCGCCCCCGCCGATCATTGAGCACCACGACAATCAGCAGGGCCAGCGCAACCAGCGCAGGGATTCCGAAAATCAACATGATTGGCTCACGATCTCGCAGCAATGCGTACAAACCGGAAAACGATCATACCGCGCGCGTCAGCGCGTGACGACCCGCGCAGGACTGCCGCTACCCTATACGCAGGATGGGGGCAAAAGCGCTCAACGGCTGGCCCATTCGGAAGCGCAGGATCAGAGGACGCCGTCGGCGCGCAGTTGGGCGATGGCGGCGGCGTCGAGGTCGAGGCGCTCGCGGAGGATCGTGGCGGTGTCCGCGCCGAGAGTCGGCGGCGGTGTGCGAATTTCGGGCGGCGTGGCCGAAAAACCGACCGGCGGCCCGATCATGCGCAGCACCGTCTCGGCGATCTCGACCTCGTGGATCAGGCCGCGTGCCGCCACCTGCGGGTCGGCGAGCATGGCGGGGATCGTGTTGAGCGGCCCGGCGGGCACCCCGCGCGCCAGCAGATCCGCCACCCAGTCAGCCGCCGTGCGCCGCGCGAAGATCGCCGCCAACGTCGGGATCAGGCTGTCGCGGTGGGTCACGCGGGCGGGGTTGGTGGCGTAGCGCGGATCAGCGGCCAGATCGGGGCGTGCGATCAAATCACAGAGGGCGGCGAACTGCCGATCATTGCCGACGGCCAGCGCGAACAGCCCATCCGCCGCTGCAAATGGCTGGTACGGCACAATGCTGGGGTGGGCACTGCCGTAGCGCTGCGGCGGCGCGCCAGAGATGAGCGCCCCGCTGACGACATTCACCAGCGCGGCAATCGCCGTATCGAACAGCGCGACATCGATGTGCTGCCCCTGCCCGGTCGCCTCCGCGTGACGCAGCGCCGCCAGCGCCGAAGTCGCCGCGAACAACCCGGCGATCACGTCGGCAATCGCCACGCCCACCTTCGCCGGCGGCCCGGTTTCCGGCCCGGTGATCGACATCAGCCCGCTCATCGCCTGGATCACGAAATCGTAGCCGGGGCGGGTGTGATACGGCCCGGTTTGCCCGTAACCACTGATGCTTGTGTACACCAGCGCCGGGTGCAGCGCCGCCAGATCATTGTAGCCGAGGCCGAACGACTCCATGCCGCCCGGCTTGAGATTTTCGACGACGATGTGGCTCTCCGCCGCCAACCGCCGCGCCAGATCACGCCCGGCAGCGGTTTTCAGGTTGAGCGTCAGGCTGCGCTTGTTGCGGTTGACGCTCAGGTAGTAGGTGCTCAACCGTGAGCCGTCCGGCAGAGCGGCCCAGGGCGGCCCCCAGCGGCGGGTTTCGTCGCCGCCCGCCGGGTCTTCGACCTTGATCACATCTGCGCCCAGGTCAGCGAGCAGCATCGTGCAGAACGGCCCGGCCAACACCCGCGAAAAATCCAGCACACGGATGCCGTGCAGCGGTTGCAGTTCGGACGCTGGGGGCGCGCTCAGAGCCGCACCGCCGTGAGTCCCAGCGGGTGGCTGACATAAAAAGTCGTGCCGTCCGCGCGGGTGCTTTCAAACCAAGCCGCGCCCTGGAGATATTTTTCGCTCAGCAGCTTGATGCTGTAGGTGCCCAGGCCGCGCTTGTTGCCCTTGGTCGAGGTGCTGCGCCGGAAGATGCGCGCTTGAATCTCTGGCAGGATAAACCCTGGGTTGTGTACCGCAAACACGATCTGGTCGTCGTCGTGATCGACCATCAGCGTCACCGTGTCGCCGCGTGTGCAGGCTTCCAGCGCGTTTTTGAGCATGTTGCCGATCACCCGCTCCAGCAGCGCCTGATCGGTGTAGATTTCCGGCGTCCCCGGCGCGACATCGACATGCACACGGATGCCCCACTCGCGGGCGTAGGTGCTGTATTCGGTTTGGCAGTGATGCAGCAGATCGGCGGGGTTGATGCGGGTGGGCAGCAGCTTGAGCTGCCCTTTTTCCGCCGACGACAGAATCTGATGCGTATCGATCTCGCGCAGCAGCCGCTCCGAAATGCGCACGAGATCAGCGCGGAATTGGTGCCTTTCGTCTTCTTCCAGCATATCCAGCAGGTCGGTGTACGAGACGATCAGCGCGGCGGTGTTGCGGATGTCGTGCAGGAAAACGCGCTCCAGCAGGTCGCGCTGCCGTTCGCGGCTCAGGTCGGCCACCGAAAACAGCGTGTACTGGTCGCCGTGCAGGTACAGCGTTTGCGCCCACACGCGCAATTCGAGCACGTGGCCGGAGCGCTGCGTCACGAAGCAGTCCCGCGACACGGGGAGCGTTTGCTGGCGGCTGGCGGCGATGCCCCGGAGCACGTTGCAGCCCTGGCAGGGGTGGCCGTCGTCGGCATCGTGGTGATCATGCGCACTGGCGCTGTGCTGGCAGTCCAAAATGGCGCAAACATGCAGCCCGTAAACCTGGGCAGGGTCATCAATATCCAGCAGGTCGAGCAGGAGTTGGTTGGTATACACGATCTGGCGCTGCGGGTTGAGCACACACAGCAGCGTCGGAATCGCGTTGAGCAGTTGATCGGTTAAGCTGGCATGTTGGAAGGTGTGTAGTTGGCGAACGAGATCGGTGGTCAGTGGCAGCGCAGCCGCGGTGGTATCAGCATCAGGGAATTTGAGTGTAGCCATCTAGCGGACATTCCTTGCAGAACGATTGGATCTATCCGTTAATGTATGCAAATTGTGATAATTGTAGTTAATCATACACTTATTCCAGGTTTATGTTCAATCGATTTTTGTTGAAATCCCGTAATGTTTTGTGAAAATCGTATAGATGCCGCGCCGCCGCCAGTCGTGCGATCCTCCGAATATTAGGGGGATCATCTGCGCGCGATTTTTGGTACAAATAAGATAGGTGCGGGCCACCCCGCCGCCGCTGGCGCTGGGGCACACGGCCAGCCACCCCACCGACCGTGATCAACCACGCCAACGGGCGTGAAAACAGTCAATACAAGGAGTACAACATCCCATGACCATCCGCCGAGTTTTACTGATCCTACTCTTCGTCACCGCACTGGGGATCGTGCCTGCAGCCGCCCAAAACACCGCCGCCCCGGTGACCGTCGCCGTTGGCTGGGCACCGCAGGCCCAGTTCGCCGGCTACTACGCCGCCGACGCGCTGGGCTACTACACCGCCGAGGGCCTCGCCGTGACCTTCCTCGACCCGCGCCCCACCCTCGATCCGCAGGCAGCCGTGATCGACGGGCAGGCCGACTTCGGCATCGACTGGCTCGGTAACGTGTTAGCGACCCGCGCCAACGGCGGCGACGTGACCGCCATCGCGCAGGTGTTCAGCGATGAGCGCGGCGGCGCGCTGGCGCAGGTGACCGAATTTGTGGGGCCGAACGGTGAGTTCCCCGTTTACACGGCAGACGACCTGATCGTCGTGGACGGCACAGTGCAGCTCCAATCGACGCTGTTTGTACGCGGCGCTTGGCTGGCCGAACCCGCCAGCGAGGAGATCGTGATTCGCTTTTTGCGCGGCACCTTCCGCGGCTGGGATCACTGCCGGGACAACCTCGATGAGTGCGCGCTGATCATGGCGCGGGCCGACGCGCAGTTCGGCGAAGCAACGCAGCGCTGGCTTGTGAACGAAGTCAACCAGTTGATTTGGCCGGCGGCGAGCGGCGTCGGCGTTCTGGAGCGCAGCGCGTTCAACGCCACCGCCGATCTCGCGCTGGGTGCGGGCATCATCGGCGCGCCGCCGGACGGCGAAGGCCGCGCCTACCGCAGCGACCTGGCCCAGATCGCGCTCGACAGCCTGCTGTTCGATTATGATCTGGATGTAACGGGGCGCGGCTATAGCGCGTCGACGGTTGCACCGCCGCCCGCCAACAGCTAAGGCCGCTGGCTGAACCCACCCGACGGTGGGTTCAGCGTGGGCATGGCTTCCCGCCGGGGCGGACGGCTTGGGCGGCTTCGCTTGACAGCGGCCCCATCTGACAGCAGATCGGTTACAACATTGAGATTTGTGCCAGATTGCCAAGCACGCCGCACAAAATTGATGAAACTCCCACATGCTTTGGGTGTTTTATTTACGCTAGACTTATGACGTGTGTGTCATAAATTGATGTAGGGCCGTAGTCAGGTCGTTACAAAAATAATCGCCCTAATAACCTATCGCTGAGTCGCAAAGAATTATGCTATTATTCCAACTGCTGTGAGGTTCTTTTCTTTTTTGAAGTCTGAGTGCAGGTTGAAACGAACATGTCCAAGAAGCGGGTGACCAGCCGCATGGTTGCGGAGCGCGCGGGTGTTTCGCGCACGACCGTATCCTTTGTCCTCAATAATGTGGCCCATGCCAACATCACGACGGCGACCCGTAACCGGGTGCTGAGTGCCGCCCGTGACCTCGGCTATGTGCCCGACGTGGCCGCGCAGGCGCTGGTGAGTGGGCGCTCCAACAATATCGGCTTGATCACCGTCGCCGCCAGTGATCAAGTTTTCCTCGATCCGCACATCCCCAACATCATGACCGGGCTGTTTGAGATCGCGCGGGCGCGCGGGTTCCGCCTGCTCGTTGAGCACATCGATCACCCTGATGACACCGAAACGGTGATCAACCTGTTGCGGAGCAAAAGCATTGCCGGGGCGGTCATCAACTGGATCAATGCGGAGAAGCTGCTGGCGGCGCTCTCGCCGCGCGAAGAGTACCCGATTGTGATCATCAACGGCGCGCCGCTGGACGGCTTGTACACCGTCAGCGCCGACCAGACGGGCGGCGTGCGGCAGGCGCTCGATCACCTGTACGAACGCGGCCAGCGGCGCATTGCGTGCATCGCCTATTCGACGCCGGACGACTCGCCAACGGTGCGTGAACGGTTGGCCATTTACCGGGCATTTCTGGCCCAGCACCACCTGCCGTTCTGCGACGGGTACATCCAATATGGCGAATACAGCGTCGAAAGCGGGCGCTTGGCCATGCAGGCGCTGCTGAATGTCGAACCGCGCCCCACGGCTGTCTTCACATTCAACGACACGATGGGGTTCGGTGCCCTACATGCGGTGCGCAATGCCGGGCTGCGCGTGCCGGACGACGTCGCCATCGTAGGGTTTGATGACAACCGGCTGTCGCGGTGGATGCTGCCCGCACTGTCGAGCGTGCATGTGCCGGAAATTGCGCAGGGGTATTTGGCGGGTGAGCAGTTGATGCGGCTCATCCACGGCGAAACACCAGCGGAGCGGCACATCCGGCTGGAAACACAGCTCATCGTCCGCGAGTCGAGCGCGAAGCCGCGCGAATGCTCGCCGCCAGTCGCGGAATTTTAACCGAATCGACCACAGGCTTTAGCACAATTCTGTCAGGCTTGTAGCGTAACGCGCGTTCCAGGTATTTGCGGTTACTCTCTTGGGCAATTTCGCTTGATTTTGGTTAAGGGAGTAACACGTGTCAAATCAAATAAGGGATTGATGTGAAAAGCTAGGGCGCTGCAAATATTTCTTAACGAATTATGGTAATCTATATCTTACAGGCTAGCGTAAATTAGGTGTCGGCTCGCCAAACCTCAGTGGGCGAGTAATCTCTAATGACTTGATGTGTTATTAAGTCGTGCAGCGAGGATAAGTGTTCTATGGAACAGTTTCAAATCAGCGGCACGCTCACCGCCGATGATCAGAAGCAGCACATCCCGCACGAGTTCATCGTCCCCACCAACGCCAAACAACTCATCATCACCTTCGACTATGCACCAAAACGCGCGCAGGGCCAAACGCTCGATCACGAAATCAGTCTCAGCCTGTTTGCGCCCAGCGGCGCGCGCGGTGCGCGGCACAACCACCCAGATCTGGACATCACGCTGACCAATCACAGCGCCTCGCCGGGCTATACGGTTGGCCCGCTGGAGCCAGGCACGTGGATGGTGTTCATCGATACGCATCGTGTGCTGCCGCCCGATCCCATCGAGTACAGTTTCACCGTCACAGTCAGCTTTGACGAACCGACCACCCCACCGACCGTCTGGCCGCAGCGCGTCACGCCGCAGCGCGGGCCGGGCTGGTATCGCGGCGACCTGCACGCGCATACCTTCCATTCGGATGCGCCCTGGGATGTGCCGGATCTGGCGGATTTTGCACGGCGGCACCACCTCGATTTCGTCACACTGACGGATCACAACACGGTTTCCGGGCTGGCGCACTTCGACAGCCTGAGCGGCCCCGACCTGCTGACGATGGGCGGCATCGAACTGACGACATTTAACGGTCATGCGCTGGCGCTGGGCACCCGTGAATGGGTCGAGTGGCGGGCGCGCGACCGCACCACCATGACCGATCTGGCGCGGGCGGCGCTGGATCAAGGTGCATTTTTCGTGATCGCGCACCCGATGAGCATCGGCGATCCGTACTGCTGCGGCTGTGATTGGGGGCATAATGATATGAAGCCGGGCATTTCACCTGCGGTTGAAGTGTGGAACGGCCCCTGGCCCGGCGACAGCAACAACGAAGCCGCGCTGCAAACCTATTTCACGTGGCTGAACTCCGGGCATAAGCTGGTGGCGACGGCGGGCACCGACAATCACGGCGCGGCGGCGCTCGACCCGCACGACGGGCTGAATGTGGTGTGGGCCGAGGCACTCACCGAAGCGGCGATCCTGGACGGCATCCGGCGCGGTCATGCGTACCTGAGTTCCGGGCCGGCATTGACCTTCACCGCCGAAGCCCCAACCGGCGAAACCGCGATGATGGGCGATACCCTCACCGCGAACAACGCTCAGATCCGCGTCGGGTGGAGTCGGTGCGCGGCGGGCGATGTCGTCGAACTGATCCACAATGGCAGCGTGGCGCAGCGGCTCCCCGCCGATGGGGCCGACACTGCGACGCTGTGGGCTGTGCAAACGACGACAGCACCGGATTGGTACGCCGCCGCCGTCCGTGACCGGGACGGCAACCTGCGCGCCTTCACCAACCCGATCTTCTTCAAGGCACAGCCTTGATCGCGGCAGGTCATCGCATCAAAATCACCCCCGCGTTCCCTCGCTCCGCAAGCCACC
>JAADYY010000185.1 GCA_010092805.1 Chloroflexota bacterium
CACACGGCGGGCGATAGCCCAGATCGCTAGGCACCACACACTCAACTAACGAAAAAAAGCGAGGGGCACGGTCAAATACGGACCAAGCCCCTCGCAAAAAAATGCCAAATGGTGAGGAACAACTATGGGGAGTGTGCCGGAGCACAACTATCCCCGAAAGCCTGACCGCACAGACATCAAATATTACTCTTGTCCGCTGAATAAAGCGTACACCAATTCGCCCGAAATTGCCAGCCCTCCACACAAGCCTTATACAATGTTAATGTTCAGAAGATCGTCTCATGCCAAATATCACCCGCGCCGCGTGGTGCCGGAAGCGCTGCGGCTCATCGCTATTGTGCCGAATATCACAACTTAATCGGCACGGTTTTCGTATCCAGCAGTAGGTGGCTTGCGCGCAGATCGCTGCTGCTCAACGCGCAGCCCAGCGCCAGCCGCATATATCCACATTCACAGCAGGAGCGTAAGCCGATGAACCGAGCAACCCGAATCGTCGTCACTGTGATGGCAGTGGTCTTCGCCCTCAGCGGCATCCTTCACGGCTACTACGAGACTCTGCAAGGGAACACGCCCACCGATGGCCTGATGATCGCGGCGGTGGGTGAGGCGTTTCTCCACTGGGAGGAGGGCCAGGAACCCGCCCTGACGATCATCCCCAACTTCCTCATCACCGGCCTGGCCGCGATCACCGTTTCGGTTGCCATCATCATCTGGGCGGTGGGGTTCCTGCACACGCAACACGGCGCGACGATCATGCTTCTCCTGTTCCTGATCTCGTTTTTCGTCGGCGCAGGCGTCGCGCAGATCATCTTCTTCCCGATGTTGTGGGGGTTGGCCGTCAACATCAACCGCCCGCTGGCGTGGTGGCGACGGCGGCTGCCCGCCGGATCACGCCGCGTCCTCGCGCGCCTGTGGCCGTGGGCGATCACGGCGGGGGCGCTGCTGATGCTGATCACGCTGGAGATTTCGTTCTTCGGGCTGTTCCCCGGCGTGACCGACCCGCAGGCGCTGCTGGGGCTGATGGGCCTGTGCCTGCTGCTGGCGCTGATTCTGTTCCCGCTGAGTTTCGTCGGGGCCATCGCCGCAGACCTCCAACGCGCCGATCAACAGGCGGATTCGCCCATACCCGTTACCGCTTGATCGCAGCCAAGTCGTCGCTATGATTCTTTCACCCGCCTATCATGTTTGGCCGTTACGATAGGCGCGGCTTAATCTGTGTATCATGCATCTGTAAAGTTGAAAGCGAGACTCATGGCGACGAACGCGCACCCCGCACCCCCGCATCCGGCACCGGCTTCCGCAGACGCTGAGCCGGCACATGCGGCTTCACACGGCGCTGCACACGGCGCGCCAATGGAAGCCGGCGGCGAAATGCCGCGTAAGATCACCTGGCTGGAACTCTTTTACGACCTGGTTTATGTAGCGACGT
Source organism: Chloroflexota bacterium (assembly GCA_010092805.1). GTDB lineage: Bacteria > Chloroflexota > Anaerolineae > Aggregatilineales > Phototrophicaceae > Flexifilum. The sequence goes on from JAADYY010000185.1 coordinate 1,430, forward strand.
TCGTGCAGTTGGGCAACCACCTCAGCGCCGATGTGTCGGTGGGCGGCTTCCTGTACTTCGCGCTGCTGTTCATCCCGATCTGGTGGTCGTGGGTGGGCACGACGATCTACTCGAACCGCTTCGACTCCGATGACATCGTGCATCGCGTGCTCGTCTTCACGCAGATCTTCATCGTGGCGATCATGGCCGTCTTCAGCTTCGACGCGCTGGAAACCACCGCCGCGCCGTTCGCGCTGGCCTACGCCGCCAACCGTTTTGTACTCGCGGGCATGTACTGGCGCGTCTATCACCGCCACGACAGCTTCCAGAATCTCACGCAGCGCTACGTGATCACCTTTGCGATTGTCGGCGCGCTGTGGGCGATCTCGGCGTTCCTGCCAGCGCCGCTGCGCTTTGTGCTGTGGGCGGTTGCGCTGGCGGTGGATTTCGGCGTCCCGGCGTTTTCGACGCGCTTGCAAGCCCAGAAGCCGCTCGATTTTGAGCACGCCGCCGAACGCTTCGCGCTGCTGACGATCATCGTCTTCGGGGAAAGCTTCCTCAAAGTGATCGCCGGGCTGGCGGGCGATGTGAGTTCTGGGGAGCTGTTTTACACCCTCGACCGGATTCTGTTCACGGTGCCGCCGCTGCTCGTGGTGATCAGCCTGTGGTGGTTGTACTTCGACAACGTCGCCGAAGCACACGTGCGCCCTGGTGCGTGGTTTATCCGCCTCTGGCTGTATGCTCACCTGCCGTTCCAGCTGGCGGTGACCGCGCTCGGCGTGGGGCTGAGCAAGGTCGTAGGGCCAGCGCCCTACTACATCGTGCCAGATTACTACCGCGTGCTGTTCGCTGGCTCGGTGGCGCTGCTTTTGGTGATGCTGGCGGTGGTCGAATGGGTGACCGAAGCACGCGAGGGGGTCTACAAGGATCGCATCGAGTTCACGGTGCGGTTGGCCTCGGCAGCGGTGGTGTTTGCGATTGGCTTGTTTGGCAGTGGGATGAGCAATTCACTGTTCACCATCCTCGTGCTGATCCCGTGCCTCGGCCAGGTGATTTTCGATGTGCTGCGGCGCACCCGCACCCGGCAAGCGGCACAGGCCGCAGCGCCGGCCCAACCGGCCATCGACTCGGCGGACTGACCCGATGACCGCGACAAATGTGCCGACGCTGGCGGTGTTGGGCGCGGGGCCGAAAGGCATCGCTATCGCCGCCAAAGCCCGCGTCCTGCGCGAACTCGGCCTGGCTGATGTGCGCGTGATCGTCATCGAGGCGACGGACATCGCCGCTGACTGGCAAGGCTGCTCCGGCTGGACGGATGGGGCCGTCCGGCTGGGCACCTCGCCGGAAAAGGATGTCGGCTTTCCGTATCGCTCAGATTACGGCAAAGCGGTCGATGCGGCGATGACGCGCTTTTCGTGGCAATCACACCTCGTGGCCGTCGATCTGTTCGACGACTGGATCGACCGGGGGCGTCCGCAGCCGCTGCACCGCGACTGGGCGCGCTATCTGCGCTGGGCGTTTTCGGCCTGCGCGCCCGAGCTGCTGCGCGGTCGGCTGACGGCGGCGACTCCCCACGCTGACGGCTTCGCGCTGACCGTCGCCACCGACGCCGGCGATCAGATCGTCCATGCCGACGGGCTGGTGCTCACCGGGCCGGGCGACCCGATCACGCTGGACGCGATCCAGACCGGGCCGTCCGCCGCCATCCTCGATGGGCGCAACTTCTGGCAGCAGCGCGAATCGTTCGCCGATATGTTTCACGGGCGCATCGCCGTCGTTGGCGGCGGCGAGACGGCGGCCAGCGTCGCCACCTCACTGCTGGATCGTCCGGGGATCACCGTCGATATTATCAGCCGTCGCGGGATCATCTACACGCGCGGCGAAAGCTACCTGGAAAACCGTTACTACAGCCTGCCCATCCACTGGCAGGAACTCGACGAGGACGAGCGTGTCGAGTTCATCAACCGCACGGATCGCGGGGTGTTTTCGGTGGCGGCCAAGCAGCGGCTCGATCAAGCGGCGCACATCCGCATGGTGACGGGCAGCGTCCAGCAAATCCGGCCCGTCGCTGCCGCCGAACATGGTCACGACGGCGTCGATCTGGAGATCGCCTGGAACGGCGCGACCCAGGCGATCCACTACGATAAAGTCGTGGTCGCCATCGGCTTCGACCCGCTCACGACGCTGCGTGTCCTGCCCGCCGATCTGCGGGCAAAGGGCGCGGTGGACGCGGCTATCCACCGCGTCGATCAACATCTGCGGCTGCCGCTCACGCCGGATCTCAACCTGCACACGCCCATGCTCGCCGGGCTGGCGCAGGGGCCGGGCTTCCCGAATCTGTCGTCGTTGGGCACCGTCGCCGACCGGATTCTGTCGCACTACGCCCCGATCCCGTCGTGATTTCGGCGTGATCAACGATCAAAAACGGCACAGACGCGCTAATCGCTGTGGCGTCTGTGCCGTGAAAAGTTGTCTGAAGTTGTTAGCGGATCAAGCAGATCCGTGCGGTGGGGGGTTAGACCATCGCTTCGCCGCCGTCAACGTTGATCGCTTGCCCGGTGATGAAAGTTGCCCCGTCTGAGCACAGAAATAAGATGACCGAGGCGACTTCCTCCGGTTGGCCCCAGCGGCCTTGCGCGGCGCGCAGTTCGCCAGCCTGTGTGGGGCCGCTCTCCCCGTCGATGGCGATGTTGCCGGGGCAGACCGCGTTCACACGGATGCCCAGCGGCGCAAACTCGCGGGCGGTTTGCCGCGTCAGCCCAATGATCCCTGCTTGGGTGGCGACGTAGCTCACACCGTCCGGCAGTGTGTGCGGGTGCCCAGCCGTCGAAGCGACATTGACGATCACGCCGCCGCCTTCTTCGGCCATCACCCGGCCCAATAACTGGCTGCAAAAAAACGCACCAGTCAAATTGACATCCAGGACGCGCCGCCAGTCCCACTCATCGAGCGCGCTCAGCGGCCCGGTTTTGAGCACCCCCGCCGCGTTGACGAGGATGTCCAGCCGACCGAAGGTATCGCGCCCGCGCTCGATCATCGCGCTGACCTGAAAGCGGTTGGAGACATCGGCTTGCCAGGGCAACGCTTGGCCGCCCGCCGCGCTGATCGCTTCGGCGACGCGGTCGGCCCGATCCGGGTTGAGGTCGTTGACCACGACCGCCGCCCCGGCAGACGCCAGACTCCGCGCTACAGCCGCGCCAAGGCCTGCGCCCGCGCCCGTGACGAGCGCGGCCCGGCCCGTTAGCTGTACGCTAAAGCTTGATCCAGGCTGTTGAGCCAATCGCGCATCACCTTTCGTGCGCCGTCGTGGAAGACAATCGCGCCGCGCTTGGTCGTCATCAACATGCGGTCGGCACGCGGTGCTACGTAGAACGCCGTGCCGTAGGTGTAAGCGGCGCGGTGCGCATCGCAGGCGGCTTTGACGTAGCTGAGCCAGGGACTCCAGTCGTGCTCACCCGCCACGACCGCCAGCCGCGTATCGAGCGCTTCAATCGACGCCGAGTCGAGCTGGTTCGACACCAACACGATCATCGCCGGGCGCTGAATGCGTTTGTACATCGCAAACGTATTGCCCAGCAGCGCGGTGCCGCCGCCAACCGCCAGAATCACGACGCGGTTCGGGTCAACGCCGGGCTGCTCCAGCGCCGTCTGGTAGGCGTACACCGCGTCACGGGTCGCCGAACCGCGCCCACTCGCGCCGCTGCGCCCGGTCCCACGCTTATCCCAGCGAAAGACCGCGTAGCCGCAGTCTAAGCCCAGGTTGGCGTAATGATCATACATGCGGCGTGAGGTACACCCAGAATCATTGAGCACAAACAGCAGTGGGAAACCGTTCGGGGTGCGGGTTTCTGTGGGGTAGTCGATTTGCCCGGCTAGCCGGACTTCGTCACCGGGGAAGAAGAGTTCCCGCGTGACACTCACATCTGCGAGATCTTCTAGAGCTAGGTTGAGCGCCATATCTTCACTTTGACCTTCATTGGGATGGGGGGTGGCCATCCACCCTGCTCAAGTTTAAGAGGAGTTGTAGCCAATGTTAAACGTGTGCAATGGCTCATTCATCATTATAGTCCCTTTTTGTATCCCATGCACCCGAAAGCCGTGCAAATTGCCCAATTTATTGGGAGATCAGTCCTATTACAGGAGAATGTAATCGTTGTCAATTTTCGGCGAAAGCGCCGGATTTTCGGCTTGGCTGTGCGTATGCGGTTGCTTAGCACAAGCTTTAAGAACCACCGACCGCTATCTTACCAAAATTGCTGCGAGCTTTAACAGATGCTGTTGGTCAATCGATTTGATTGTGTTTTGGCCC
>JAADYY010000721.1 GCA_010092805.1 Chloroflexota bacterium
GCACAATGGATAACATGCAAAAGACCCGCGTTGTCGTGATCGGTTCTGGCCCTGCTGGGCTGACGGCGGCGCTCTACACCGCGCGCGCACAGTTGGATACGGTGGTGATCACGGGGCCGCAGCTTGGCGGGCAGATTGCCACGACGCACGAGGTGGACAATTTCCCCGGCTTCCCAGAAGGGATCACGGGGCCAGAGCTGGCCAACAACATGCGCGAGCAGGCCGAGCGTTTTGGCGCGCGCATGGATTACGACATCGTGACGGAAGTCGATTTCACCAGCGGCCCGCCGTTCACCGTCAAGACGCCGACGACGACCTATTCCGCCGACTCGGTGATCGTGACGATTGGGGCCAGCCCGCGTAAGCTCCAGGTGCCGGGCGAAGACGAAAACATCGGGCGGGGCGTGAGCTACTGCGCCACCTGCGATGGCTTCTTCTTCAAGGGCAAGGACATTATCGTGGTGGGCGGCGGCGACTCGGCTATTCAAGAGGCCATCTTCCTGACCAAGTTCGCCAAGAGCGTCACGGTGGTGCACCGCCGCGACGAGCTGCGCGCCAGCGTCGCGCTGCAAGAGCGCGCCCGCGCCAACGAGCGCATCCATTACGTTTGGGACTCGGTCATCGAGCAGATCAACAGCGAAGATGGCCTGGTGCAGAGCGCGACTCTGCGCAACCTCAAGACGGATGAGGTGACTGACCACCCGACCAATGGTGTGTTCGTCTTCATCGGCTACGACCCGAACAGCAAGGTCTTCGGCGATCAGTTGACGGGCGATGCGCAGGGCTACACCATCGTTGATGACATGATGCGCACCAGCGTCGAAGGCGTGTTCGCGGGCGGCGAGATCCACGACCACATCTTCCGTCAGGCCATCACGGCGGCGGGCCAGGGCTGCGCTGCTGCGCTGACGGCGATCAACTGGCTGGGCGAGCGCGAAGCCGAACTCCAGGTGCTGGACGAACCGACCCCGGAAGCCGGCGACTAATTCAAGTAACCGCGTACTGACGTTTGTCCAACAGCGGGACGATCCATAGCAGATCGTCCCGCTGTTTTTGTGTCGATGACGCTGGGCGTGAAGTTTATTCGATGAGGGTAGCGGTCGGCGCAATTTCTGGCTGCGCTTCTGGCGTGATCTCTGGGCTGGGCGTCATCGGCACAGGAGTCGGCGTAGCGGGCGCGACCAGCGGCTCACCCTCAACGCAGCGGAAGCCCGTCAGCGGCGATGCGCTGCTCGGCTGGCGCATCTGCCGCTGCACGGTGCGGGCGAAGAACGGCAGTTCATTCCAAGATCCGCCGCGCACCACGCGCTGCGTGCCCGACAACGGGCCAGTCGGGTTTTCTGGCACGAGCACGGCGTCCGCCTGCTGCAAGTAGAACGTGGCGCTGTACCAATCGTGTACCCACTCAGAGACGTTCCCGGCCATGTTCAGCACCTCAAACGGACTCGCGCCCGCCGTGAACGACTCAACCAGCAGCACCTGCGGGTTGCCCTCCAGCGGACGGTTGGTGCTGGCGAGTGCCGGGTTCCAGGTATCGCCCCAGGGGTAGATGCGGTCATCTGAACCGCGCGCGGCGCGTTCCCATTCGGCTTCGGTGGGCAGCCGCCGCTCAAGCGCCTCGCAGTACGCTTGCGCGCCAAACCATGTGACTTCAGTCACCGGGAGATTGCCGGCCTGGTTGAGCACGGTATAGGTCTCGCCGTCAAACGCGATCAAGCTGTTCTCCGACTCTTCGGTCGTTTGTATGCAGGTTTCCTCACCGCAGGCCATTAGATGGCTGTCTGGCCCCAGCGTGTTCAAAAATGTGACGTATTGGGTATACGAGACTTCCGTGATTTCCATTGCGAAGGGGGTCAGTTCCACAGGGTGCGGCGGGACAGCGTCTTCGCCCTGGAAGATGTCGCACGCACCCGCTTCACCCCCGTAGCCTTCCAGGCAGGCTGCCACCGCTTCTTCAACTTCACGCATCGAAGTCCCCAGCGTGAAGGTGCCGCCTTCGACCTCAACCAATTCGCTCGCTATCTCCAGCAACGCCGCAAACTCAGGGGTGGCTTCCCCCGCAGGTGCGCCCGCCTGATAGGTGAACATGCAGACATTTTGCTGCGCGGGGCACAGATCCAGCACCGACTCTTCGTTCAGCAGCAGCAGGGTGCGCGTCTCTGTCAGCGCCGGGCTGAACCAGAAGGTTCCCAGCGCCTCAACAGGTTGCTCAATCAGCCGGGTTTCCGCGACGGCACATTCCGGGGGCGGTGGAAGTTCGGTGTCGGCGCGCACCAGCCGGAAGCAGACGGGGGTCGGGAGGGTATCGAACGGAATGGCGAAAGCTGGAAATTCGTCCAGGTAGAACGACTCGGTTTCATCACCTTCGGTCCAGCGGAAGCCCAGCCCCGCCAATGAGACGACGCCTCTGGACGGCACATAAACGCTGAGGCTGTCTTCGTCGACGAAGACCGTCACTGGCACCCCATCTTCTTGTTGGGCGAGGGCCGCGCCGAACGCCAGCACGAGCGTGATCATGATGAGCAATGTGAATAGGAGAAGCGTTCGTGAAGTTGTTGACATACTCTGCAATCCTCACTAATTGAGTTAAGTAATGTCGGCAAGTATAGATCGGTCAAGGTTGAGGCGACAACAATCGGCGGCTATTCTGTGATATTTGCCAATGGGGGCAGCAACGCAAAAAACAACGCGGCGTGCTCACCAGAGCACACCGCGCCGTTCTCAACGCATCAAACTAGGCTTTCGGCCAGACTTTTGGCCCAACTGCGAACGTGGAACCGCAGGTACCGGGCCGGTTTAGTGGCTTGGCGAGGTCACTTCGCTGTCGAACTGCTCTTCTTCGGTCGAGCCTCCGAGGGCGGTTGTCGAGCTTTGGCCGCCAGTGATGATCTCTTGCAGCGCGTCGAAGTAGCCGGTGCCCACAAACGACTGATGCCGCACGGCTTTGTAGCCAAACTCGCGTTCCGCCTCGAATTCGGCATCCTGCAAGCGCGCGTAGGCGGTCATGCCTTCGTCTTTGTAGTGGCGGGCCAGATCGAACATGCCGTAGTTGATCGAGTGGAACCCGGCCAGCGTGATGAACTGGAAGCGATAGCCCATCGTCGCCAGTTCTTTCTGGAAGTTGGCGATGGTGGGGGCGTCCAGGTTCTTCGACCAATTGAACGACGGCGAGCAGTTGTAGAACAGCAGCTTATCTGGGTATTTCTCGTGGATGGCGGCGGCGAACTGCCGCGCTTCGTCCAGATCTGGGTGGGAAGTTTCGCACCAGATCATGTCGGCGTAGGGGGCGTAAGCCAGCCCGCGCGCAATTGCGGATTCAAGCCCGCTGCGCACGTAGAAGAAACCCTCTGGCGAGCGTTCGCCCGTCAGGAACGGCTGATCATACGGATCGATGTCGCTGGTGAGCAGCGTGGCGGCGTTGGCATCCGTGCGCGCGATGAGCATCGTTGGCACGTCCATCACATCGGCGGCCAGACGCGCCGCTTGCAGCTTGCTGACGAATTCGCGGGTGGGCACCAACACCTTGCCGCCCAGGTGACCGCACTTCTTGGCCGAAGCCAACTGATCCTCGAAGTGAATGCCGCCCGTGCCCGCCTCGATCAACGCTTTGGTCAGCTCATACGTGTTGAGGATGCCGCCAAAGCCCGCCTCCGCATCCGCGATCAGCGGCACCAGCCAGTAGGGGCCTTCGCCATGATCGCCGTTCATGTGCTGAATCTGATCGGCGCGCAGCAGCGCGTTGTTGATGCGCCGCACCAGGTTCGGCATGCTGTCGACCGGGTACAGGCTCTGGTCTGGGTAGACCTGCCCGGCAGTGTTGGCGTCACCGGCCACCTGCCAGCCGCTGACGTAGATGGCCTTCAGCCCGGCGGAGACCATCTGCACGGCCTGCGTACCCGTCATGGCACCCAGCGCCGACAGATACGGCTCACGGTTGAGCAGATCCCACAGCCGCTCAGCGCCGTTGCGCGCCAGGCTGTATTCGATGTGGAACGATCCACGCAGCCGCTCGACCGCGTCGGCGGTGTAGTTGCGCACGATGCCTTTCCAACGGGGGCGGGTTTGCCAATCTGAGGTGATGTGTTGAGGATTACGCATAAGGTTTAGTTCTCCGCAAATGATTGAGCGAATTTTGAGCAGGGACTCGTAAACGCTGGACGAGCAACGACTAAAGATACTCGTAAGCTGGGTTGGTCAGGAAGGGGACAAAGTCCGCCGATTTCGACATCTCGCCGAACAATTGGCTGGCGCGCTCAAAGTGACCGCTGTCGTAGCGTTCCGCGCCGATCTCGGTGCGGATGCTGGCGAGTTCCTCCTGCATGAATTGGTCGAACAGCTCCGGCGTGACCGTGCGGCCATCATCGAGTGTGGCGTTGTGGTGCAGCCACTGCCAGGCCTGCGTGCGGCTGATCTCGGCGGTCGCCGCGTCTTCCATCAGGTTGTAGAGCGGGACGCAGCCATTGCCGCCCAGCCACGCTTCCAAATACTGCACACCCACGCGGATGTTCCAGCGCAGGCCGTGTTCGGTGATCGTGCCCTCTGGCACCTTGAGCAGATCGTCGCGGGTGATATTCAGATCCGGCAGGTGGCGGTCGATCTGGTTGGCCTGCGGCATGAACTCGTCGAAGATTTCCATGGCGATGGGCACCAACCCCGGATGCGCAACCCAGGTGCCGTCGTGGCCGTCCTGCGCTTCACGCAGCTTGTCGGCGCGGACTTTCTCCAGCGCTTGCGCGTTGGCTTCCGGATCGTTCTTGATCGGAATCTGCGCGGCCATGCCCCCCATCGCGTGGACGCCGCGCTTGTGGCAGGTGCGGATCGTCAGCAGCGAGTACGAGCGCATGAAGTGGGTGGTCATCGTCACCTGCGCGCGGTCGGGCACCAGGAAATCCGGGCGCTTGCTGAATTTCTTGATGAAGCTGAAGATGTAATCCCAGCGCCCGCAGTTCAGCCCGGCGGAATGCTCGCGCAGTTCGTAGAGGATCTCGTCCATCTCGAACGCCGCCAGAATCGTCTCGATGAGCACCGTCGCTTTGATGGTGCCGCGCGGGATGCCGAGTTCGTCCTGGGCCAGCAGGAACGCATCGTTCCACAGCCGCGCTTCCAGGTGGCTTTCCAGCTTGGGCAGGTAGAAATACGGGCCAGAGCCGCGTTCCAGCAGCGGCTTGACGTTGTGGAAGAAGTACAGCCCGAAATCGAACAGGCCGCCGGGCACGGGCTTGCCATCGACGAGCAGGTGCTTTTCGTCAAGGTGCCAGCCGCGCGGGCGCACCATCAGCACCGCCGGGTTGTCGTTGAGCTGGTAGAACTTGCCGTCCGGGTTGGTGAAGGTGATCGTCCGGGCGACGGCGTCGCGCAGATTGATCTGCCCCTGCACCAGGTTGTCCCAGGTGGGGGAGTTGGCGTCTTCAAAGTCGGCCATGAAGACTTTCGAGCCGGAATTCAGCGCATTGATCACCATCTTACGGTCGGTTGGCCCGGTGATCTCGACGCGGCGGTCTTGCAGGTCATCGGGCAGCGGGGCCACGCGCCAATCCCCGGCGCGGACATCGGCGGTTTCGGGCAGGAAGTCTGGCATGTGCCCAGCTTCAAGCGCGGCCAGCCGCTCGGCGCGCTGGGCGAGCAGTTCGTCGCGCCGCTGGGTGAGCGCCCGCGCCAACTGCGCCACCAGGTTCAGCGCGTCGGGGGTCAAAATTTCGCTGTATTCTGGCTTGATCGCTTCTGTAAGGCTAATGCCATCAGCGATTTGGGTGACCATCAAAGTCTCCTTACATAAGAAGTATCTAAACCCATCTCTGTAGCGGTTACAATCGCTGATCCATCAAATGTGTCAACGACGTGCAGGGATTCTGTTGATCTAACGTTTGCTGATCCGTCTCTTTGAGGTTCAGTGTACGTTATGTGATGGGGATTGTAATCAACAGCCGCGCGCAAACAGGCGGCCTCTTTTCACGCATTTTGTACTAATCTAACGCAGGTTTGATTATGCGAGGCATGAGGAAGTGATAAGTTATTCTTAAGATGGGACGAAACCTGCTGGTCAGAATCGATGATCAGCGCGCCGCCCGCCGCTGATCA
>JAADYY010000186.1 GCA_010092805.1 Chloroflexota bacterium
ATGAACATCCACAGTGAGCGGCTGTATTTGCTGCCGGAACGGACCGTCTATTGGGAGCGAACGTGTACCCTGTTCAACGCCGATCCACACTTCGGCGCTGAGCGTAATGCTCCTAGGGGAGCGAAGCATGGGTTGAAGGCCCGCTCCCAGTGCCGCAAGCACGGTCGCCGGTGGCTTCTAGAGCGGGATTGAGGGTGAGGGCCGCGTGCCTTGTTTGCCCCAGAATTCGAATGCACCCCACGCTGATCGATGGGTTGACAAATCTCGTTAAGCCAAATAGACTCCAAATCGTCAATCGCAAAATAAATTCAGGTCATTCATTACTATTATTTTATAGAGAACAGCCGATGACCCCGACGACATTTTTGTCTGTCATCAACATTCCGAATCACAGCAAACCCACCCAGCGACGCGCGGCTGCCAGATTTTTCTCAACGAACACTCACGTTAGCTGCGCTATATTCTTCACTCCACCAACTTTGATTTGTGAACACCATCGGGTGCGGTTCGACCACGCGCGCCCGGTGTTCAGCCTTCGCCTGATTCTCGTGTGATTCCAAGGAGGTGCTGCCGACGCTCCCTACGTTCCAACATCGGATCAAACCTATGTGTTTTACAGCGATTCACGTTACGTCGTCTCTGAAACTACCCGAAATGTACCCACTTAAGGAGTTGAAATAATGCGGAAACTGTTGCTGTTGGTGATCGTTGTGGCGCTGCTGTCGCTGAGCGCGGTGTATGGGCAGGATGATGCCCCGAACTTTGAAGGTCAAACGGTTGTCGTCGTCACGCAGACGGGCAGCGCCATCGGTGGCCCGGTGGAAACCTTCCAGGGCGAATGGGAAGCCATGACCGGTGGCGAGGTGCAGCTCCAGCAATTCGCATTTGGCGAGCTGTTCGAGAAGATGATCACCGCCTTCGAGACCGGGTCGATTGACTACGACATGCTGATCTTCCCGGCGAACTGGGCGGGCGATTTCATGGCCCCCGGCTACCTGGAGCCGATCCCGCAGGCGATCCTCGATGCGCTCGAGCCGGAAGACATCATCCCGCTGTACGCCGACCGCCTGACCACTTGGGGCGACACCACCTATGCGCTCCCCTATGACGGCGACGCGCACATGCTCTACTATCGCGCGGATCTGGTCAACCCAGACTCGCCGTTCGCGGAAGAATTCGAGGCCGAATATGGTTATCCGCTGGACGAGCCGGTCTCGTGGGGCCAGTACCTCGATATTGCGACCTTCTTCAACGGGCGCGAAGTTGAAACCGCTGGCGAAAGTTTCCCGATCTTCGGTGTGGGCGAAGCGCAGCGCCGTAATGCGCAGAGCTTCTGGGTGTTCCTGTCGCACGCGGCGGGCTACGCCAAGGTGCCCGGCGACCCATGCTTCTACTTCACCTGCGACGATATGACGCCGCTGGTCAATAATCCTGGCTGGGTGCGCGCGCTGGAAGATTACATCGCCATCCGCGATCTTGGCCCGACCGAAATGATCAACTGGGATGTGACCGACACCCGCGTGCAGTTCCCGGCGGGCTGCTGCGTCTTCAACATCGACTGGGGCGACGTTGGCCCCATCTCCTACGACCCGAACGCGTCGCTCATCATCGGCGACACGGGCTTCGCGCCGCTGCCCGGTGGCGATGAATATTGGGACTACCAGGCCGGCGAATGGGTGACGCCAGAAGAAGGCTTCAACCGCGCGCCATTTATCGCCTTCGGCGGCTGGATCATCGGTGTGGCCGCGGACAGCGACGTGAAGGATGCCGCACTCAGCTTTGCGCAGTTCATGGCACGTCCAGAACTCGTGCGTGAACTGGCCGTGACGCCGGATACCGGCATCAACCCGGCGCGCTTCAGCCAGCTCAACACCGAAGATGTGTCGATGTGGGTCGAAGCCGGCTTCGACGAAGCCGGCGCAATTGATTACCTCAGCGCCATTCAGGACACCATCAACCACCCCAACGCCGTGCTTGATCTGCGTATTCGCGGTTCGGCAGAATACCACAGCGTGCTGGATGTGGAAATCGGGCGTGCGTTGGTCGGCGAACTGACGGCGCAGGAAGCGCTCGATAACGTCGCGGCGCAATGGAACGAAATCACAGATCGTCTGGGCCGTGAGGGCCAGCGCGAACAGTACCTGAACGCGATTGGGTTCACTGGCGAATAACCGCTAATCTCAGCGTTACCGGGGCAGATCGGCGGTGTGCCATCTGCCCCGGCCCCATCGAACAAGCCAAATGTACCACCCACAGGCACTCAGGAGCTTACTCAATGGCGACGATGTCCTCTACCTCGCTGTCCTCTACCTCGACACAGGTAGGGCAAGCACACGACTCCGTGATGAAACGGGTGTTTCTAAGCCCGGCAGTTGCTATACTGCTGGGGCTGAGTATTTTTCCGCTGTTGTGGTCGCTGGGAACCAGTTTCACCGACATCCAACGTGGGGGCATAACGCGCGCCGCCGACGGCGAAATTGTGCAGGAAGCAAGCGGATTTCTCGGCCTCGGCTTCAACCTCACCCTTGATAACTACACACGCATGATCGAGGACGAACGGTTGCACGCGACCGTCCGCAACACCCTGTTTTTCGTCGTCGCTGGGGTGTCGTTGCAGTTCGCCGTTGGCTTTGGCCTGGCCCTGGTGCTCAACCAACCGTTCTTCGGGCGCAACCTTGTGCGCGTCATATTCTTAATGCCGATGATGATGACGCCTGTGGCCGCTGCGTACACCGGGCGCATGATGTTCGACTCAACGATCTCCCCGCTGGCACAGTTTCAACGCACCTTGTCATCATTTTTTGGCACCCAAATCGCGATCCCCTGGCTGACAGACGGCACCTGGGCACCCATCACGATTGTACTCATCGACAGTTGGCAGTGGATTCCGTTCATGACCCTGCTGCTGCTCGCCGGGATGCAGGCGATCCCTGAAGAGGTGTATGAAGCAGC
>JAADYY010000722.1 GCA_010092805.1 Chloroflexota bacterium
GACGCCGTGCCTCCCCCTCGCCCAGCGCCGCAGGCGCGGTCGCTGGTCGCTTGGGGTGCTCAAGCGACCATTTTTTGTTAAGTCGTGCGGGGTGCGCTTGACAGCCTGGCGCAAAACGAATACCATAAGTCTTGAAGACTATGATAATTAGCTTTGCGCGGGCGTGACCCCGCCCGGAAAGGCCACCTCCGATGAACACGAACAACACCGCTTTCTCTGCCGAGCCGACCCCACCTGCTGCCCCAGCGAACGTCGCCGCGCCCACCACCGCCCGCACCACGATCAGCCCACAGGTGATTCTGCTGCGCCTGGAAGGGCTGACCATGCTCATTGCCGCGCTTGTGCTGTATGCTGCGGTGGGCGGGGGCTGGCTGCCGTTTGTGCTACTGCTGCTTGTGCCAGATCTTTCGATGCTGCCGTACTTGATCCGCCCCGCGCTGGGGATGTGGAGCTACAACCTCGTCCACACGTATACCATGCCGGCGCTGCTGCTGGGGACGGGTGCCCTGCTGAGCGCGCCCGTCGCCACACAGATCGCGCTGATCTGGTTCGCGCACATCGGCATGGATCGGCTGTTCGGCTACGGCCTCAAGTACGCCGTCAGCTTCAAGGACACGCATTTGCAGCGCCTGTCGATGGGCGGGCGGGGCTGGTGAGCGCGCTACCCCTGTTCCATGTCGTGGCTGACAACCGGCAGGCGTGGGTCGATCTCGTGCCACTCCGCCTTGACCCACGCATAATCGGGATCGTCAACGTTGGCCAGCGACTGCGCCGACCCCGCCAGGAAGTTGAGGTAGTACGTGGTATAGCCGTGCGCGCTCACCACCGGGTGATAGCCTTCCGGCACCAGCACCGCGTCGTGGTTGTGCGCCATCATCACCGCGTCGATGCTGCGGCTGTCGGTGTAGACGCGCTGATAGGCGTAGCCCTCTGGGCGATCCAGCTTGTAGAAGTAGATCTCTTCGAGGTCGGCTTCCAGCAGCTTGCCGTCGGCATTGACGCGGTGGACATCGTGTTTGTGCGGCGGGTAGCTCGACCAGTTGCCGCCCGGCGTATACACCTCCACGCACACGATCCGGTGGCAGCCGAAGCCCGGCGGGATGATCCCATTAATTTGGCGGGAGGCATTCGCGCCGCCGCGCAGTTCGATCTCGACATCCGCCGGGGTGATGAGCTTGGCGGGGTGATCTTCGTCGGTGGGCACCCAGCACGACGCGACCTCAAAGCCGTCGCTGAGCGCTTCAATCTCAAATTCGACGCCGCGTGACAGATACAGCGCGTAGGGCATCCCGTTGAAGACGCTGGGCCGCCGCCCGATCTGCGCGAATTCGCCCTGGCTGGTGCGGATCGTGCAGGTGCCGCCGAGGATCACGTGGGCGTATTCGTAAGCGCCCGTGCTGCCGGCCCAGCGCTCACCCGCCGTCATGCGCCGCGCCGCCATATTGAGATATTCCCAGCCCGCGTTCGCTGCGTCCACCTGTGCGAACACGCCCGGCTCGCCGTCATCCTGCGCCTTGATCAACATTGTCTCGGCTGTGTAATCCATGATCGTTATCCTTTAGTGTGTGCTTCAGTGTGCAAATGACTTATTGTACACGCTCCGCCCGCCGCTGATCCGTCCGTTGATTGGGGGAGCCTGCCCCAAAGATCGGCGGCCAGATGCGCCTGACGCGCCCCCAGACCGGCGCACCCTGCGCGGCGGCCTGCTGATGGGGTGTGGCCCCCTGCCGCACGATCACCCATTCGGTGAGGCGCAGCACCCCCCAGATCAGGGCGGCGTAGACGCCCACCGCGATGCTCCCGCCCAGCAGCACACCGCCCAGCCGATCCAGCGCTTCGTAGCCGCCGATCAGCGACCAGATCACCACCGAGCCGCCGTCCAGCGGGGACATCAACACGCCGATGCCCGCGCCATCGTAGCGAAAAGCAGATGGATCGACGATGATCCAGGCGAAAAACAGCAGCACACTCAGCAGGATGAAGCCGAAATGCAAGCCGCTGGCGAGCTGTGACGCCATCGCCGGGCCGCGCCCCAGCGCCGACCCTAACAGGCCGATGCCCGCCGCCAACAGCACATTGATGACCACCAGCCCCATGCCGAACACGACGATCACCGCCAGCACCCGCAGATCAAGCGGGGCGACGTTCACCAGATCCGAGGTTGCGCCGATCACCATCGGCCCAACGATCCCGGCCAGCCGCAGCCACAGCGCCCGGCGGTGCGCCGCCCACAGCAGCCGCAAGCTGGCCCGCCATTTACCGCGCACGATCTGCCGTGCGTCGATGCCCGTGAGGATCAGGCTTTCCCAGGTGCGGGCCTGCTTTTCGCGCACAATCGTGCCCGCGGTCACCTGCACCGCCTGCGAGACAATGAGCACATGCTGCGCGAACAGCAGCATCCCGATCAGCAGCGCGGCAAAGCTGAGCACCGCGGTCAGCGCGTCCTCTACATCCGCGACGGGCACCCCGGCCTGCGCCGCAAGCCAATCGACGGCACCGGTCAGCAGCAGCGCCACCGCCCCAAAGATCAGCGCGAGCACAAACATCAAATTGAACAACCAGATGCCCCGCCGCCGCCCCGCCCGCGCCTGATGCTGCTGTTCCGCCTGCGCCACCGGGTTATCATGAATTGGATGCAACAGCCACGCACGCAAAGAGATCGCCATAATCGTTCCGCCATTGATTTACAGTTTGATGCAGATCATTTTTATGATAAAGCTGTTTGCGCCGCGCCAGCCGCCGCCAATTGTCAGGCTTTGTTCAGATTCAGCGCACGGGCAGCACAAATCAGCCGCATCTGACAGATCATCATAACGCAGCCGTGATCAACGGTAGATAGCGCAATCGTCCACTTTGCGAGCGCCGCGATCAGCGCAGGCCAGCCTCTTTGAGGTACGCCAGGCTGGCGGGCAGGTCGCGGCGGTAGGCGGCGGCGTGCGGCTGATTCGCGCTGGGCGCGCCGCATTCGAGCACCAGCCAGCCGTCGTAGCCGCTCGCTGCCAGCGCCTCAGCAATTGGCGCGAAGTTGAGCAAGCCCTGGCCGGGCAGCCGCCGATTGTTATCCGCCAGATGCACATGCCCGATCCATTGGGCGTGATCGCGCAGGGCCGCCGGGAGATCGGCTTCTTCCAGCGCCATATGATACACGTCGGCGGTGACCTTCACACGTGGATGATCGAGCCGTTGGGCGATAGCCGCCGCCTGCTCGACACGGTTGAGGAAACTCGTCTCGTAGCGGTTGATCGGCTCGATGCACAGCAGGTTATCGAGCGCCTCGCAAAAGTCGGAGAGCGTGCGCAGGTGGGTGTAAAACAGTTCGGATTCCAGCTCGAACGGCGACAGCCAGGGGCCGAGATCCGGCAGCAGTGGGCCGTAGAACATCGGCACCAAAACGACGCAATCCGCTTTGAGATCGACCGCCCCGGTGATCGAAGCGCGCAGTTCGGCCAGGGCGCGGGCGCGTTCCGCCGGATGCGGATCGAGCAGGCGACCCTGCCGCCCATGATTGACGCTCGACACAGGCACGCCGGTTTGTTGGCTGGCTTCGGCAATCGCGTAAATTTTCGTCGCCAGGTCGCGGCCCCACACCTCCACCCCATCGAGGCCGAGCGCTTTGGCCGTCTCGAATTTTTCGGTCATGGTGCCGCCGGGCAGCATATCTTCTTGAATGGCGATTTTCATCGGTGGTTCGCTCCTTGTGTTGCGGTGCCGCTGCGCGAGCGCGGCGTTGGCATCGAGCGATGGAGCATAGCTTAGCCCCGCCCAGACGACAAGCACCGCCCAGATCCGCGCTTACTCCGGGTCGATCAGGCCGCTGCGGATCGACTGTGCTTTGAGCGCCGCCCAGTGATCGCCGCGACTCGGCACGCTGACGATGCGGAAATCCGGCAGAATCAGCCCGGTGAGCGCACCGCCGTACACACAACCCGTATCGATGCCGTACACGCGGTCCGCGTAGATCAGCGGCGCGTCGGTTTTGGTGTAGTTGTGATGCCCCACGATCAGCGGTTTGTCGCCGTCGTAATTTGCCCACCAGGGGCGCGGATAGTTGTCCTCAATGTACGTTTCGCCCGTCATCGTGCCGATCAGCACCACGTCGCGTTGATCTTCGAGCGCCACACCCGGCTCCCAGAAGCCATGCACGATCAGCGCGTCCGGCAGATCCAGCGCACGCGGCAGCCCGGCCATCCACTCAACCGCGCCGGGGTAGTCGATGTCGCCGATCTGCGCACGGGCGATCACCTGTGAGGGCGCGGGCGGGATCGCACCGCGAAATGCGCGCACGTGTTTGCGTTCGTGGTTGCCCATGATCGTCGCGGCGTTGGGGCGCTCGCGGAAGAATTCGAGCACACGCGGCGACTCCGGCCCGCGATCCACAATATCGCCGACCGCGACGATCCGGTCGCCCGCGCCAAGCGCCGCCCGATCCAGCAAATCCTGAAATTCGGCGTAGCAGCCGTGAATATCCCCCACAACCAGTGTCTTGTGCATCGATCTGCCCGTTTCAGTCAAAATCGGTCGGTAAATCCGGGTTGTGCAGATGCGCGAAGCAGCGGGCGATCTGCCCCGGCGTCACCCGCGTGAGTGAGAGGGCGAGTTCCGGCAGGTCATCCAGCGCAAAGAACCCGACCGCGCCCGTCTCAACATTGTTCGGGTCGATCTGCCGCTCCAGGCTGAGCAGCTCGCAATGAAAGAACAGCTTATAGGCGTGGAACGCCGTTGGCGGGTGCGGGTGCTGATTGCGGTCGTATAACGCCATCAGCTTGACGGCCCGCGTTTGATAGC
>JAADYY010000723.1 GCA_010092805.1 Chloroflexota bacterium
AACTCTGACCAACGCATCACCGCTAGCATCAACCGCTCATAGGCGCACGACTTGGCCTGTGGCGGTCGCAGCGCATTTTTCCAAATCGGCGCGCTTTGGGATAGTTATTTTTCTTTTCAGGGGTGTAATCCCCGCTGTTGGCAAGCACCATAGGAGAATTTCATGAGAGCTTTCTTTACCTGGCTGACGCGCATGTCCTTGCGCTTCCGTGGGTTAACGCTGGCGCTGGCTGTCCTGGTCGGCGGGTTGGGCGTGTTCGCCATCACACGGTTCCAGATCGAGCTGATCCCGTCAATTGAATTCCCCCAGACGGTTGTCCTGGGGCAAGTTTCCGGGATGACCAGCGACGAGGTGCTGCAACTGATCACCGAGCCGCTGGAAAGGCAGTTTATGGAGGTGGACGGGGTCGTCAACGTCGAGACAACCACCACCGGCGCATTCGGCGCGATCTTCATCGTGCGCAATGAATTCGGCCTCAATCAAGCGCGCATTCAGGACGACATCCGCGCAGTGCTCGACTCCCAATGGCTGCCGCTGCGTCGCATCCAACCCGGCCCCGATCAGGATGCAGCGACGCTGCTGGCCGATCTGACGCCGGAGACGCTCATTTACCTGCACGAGACGGATCCGAATTTCTTGTTCCAGCTCACCCCGGACGTGTGGCGCACCCTCCCCGCCGCAACCGTCGAGCCGGTGCTGGTCTATCTGGCGGGCCAGACCGAAGCAACCTCGGTCGAGCAGAGTCCGCTGCGCCGCCTGGTCGATGTCGAGATTCTGCCGCAGCTTGAGTCCCTGGCGGTTGTCGCGGATGTTACCGTGAGCGGCGGCCAGCGGCTGCCTGGCGAGGATGCCGAGCGCCTCGAACCCGTCGCGGCAGAACCCGCCATCGTGGCGCAAAGCCTGCTGCTGGAACTGTCGCCGGAAGTGTGGGCCATCGTGGCGCAGACAGTCGGCGGCCTGGGTGCGCAGGATGAAGCGACTGTCGCCGCGCTGCGTGCATCCAGCGTTGAGATTCCCACTGCTGCGCCCGAACTACCAGCAAGCTGGCAGATGGATCGCTTTGTGGATGCCAGCGATCTGGCTGAGATGCGGACAGCGACCCGGACGGTCGCTGGTGTGCTGAACCAATTCTACGAAGACGGGCAGATCGTCGGCCCGTTGGGCCAGACGGACGACCTCACGCCGGAGATCATCACGCAGATGACCGAGGTCGCGCCGACAATGCTCGACTACTTCGAGCCGGAGCATCTGGCAGCCTTTTCCGATGAGGTCTTCGCGGCCCTGCCCGCCGAATATGTCGCCACCCTTGACGGCTTCGCCCGCGATGAACTGGCTGCCGCGGCTTTGGCGGCCAGCATCACGGGCGAGGAAGCCAACGGCGACCCGATCACACTGCCCAACGCCTGGCGGATCGCACAGCCAGCCGTGATCACATTCAGCTTCGACGATCTACCGCTGGCGACGTTCAGCGTGTTTGGCACGGGCGAGGCCGTAGCCATCGCGCAGGGCGGGGAAAGCGCGCCAGAGGCGGGCACAGCCGGCACCGCAGCAAACGGCGCGCAACCCCCAGCCGCAACCGCCGTACCCAACCCACAGACGGTTCCGGAAGGCCCGGCGCTCCCCCAACTTTTCGGCTTGATTGGTGAACAGATCGGGCTGGAGATCGACAGCGCCGATGATCTGCTGACGCTGACACTGCCGGGCGAGTTCGCCGAACTCACCGGGGCCGAGTCGCTGAGCGCAGCGGAATTCTTCAATTTCCTCACGCTGCTGGCCGATCCAACCGCGCTGGCCGCCGCTGGCGCGGGTGAAACAGGCGGCGACGCGGCAGCCTTCGACCCGGCAGCCTTCGATTTCACAACAGCGCTGCCCGCGCTGAACGAATGCGGCGTGGGCGCGCTGGGGTTGTTTGGCGGGGACATCAACTTCGCCGAGATTCTCATCGGCTGTGTGGATGCCGAGATCATCGCGTACCTGAACAGCAGCGATCCTGAGTTCTTGAGCGCCCTTCAGCCGGATGTGTACGAATACTTCCCGGATGAGGTGTTGGCGCTGGCTGCCGTCGCGCCGCCGCTGCCCGACGTGTGGGACACGCTGGCAGATCAACCGCAATTCAGCGCGCAGCCGCTGCAAACAGCCGGGGATCTGCTGGCGTTGGGCGATGGGCAGGCGTCACTGGTGCTCAACACGCTTAACGCAGCGGTGCCGGAGCAGTTCGCGGGTTACGAAGTGCGCTTGATCGACAGTTTGACGCCCGCCGTGACGCGCTATTTGGCGCTGCAAGAAGACGGTTTCTACCTCAACCTGGATGCGGAAGTGCTGGCGAAATTCTCGCCGACAACACTCTCTGGGCTGCCGGAGACCGTGCTCGCCGATCTAGATGCTGATCTGGCCGCTGACCTGACCGCCATCGCAAACGGTGAGCTGCCGTCTGCGGTGGACGATCTCGCCAGCCTCTACGCCAGTGATGTAGCGCCCGCCGACCCGAACGCGCCGGAGATCAACCCGGAATGGGGCACGCTGGGCGGATTTTTCAATATCGAATTGGACAGCGCCGACGATTTCTTCCGCTTCCCGGCAGATTTCCAGTTCGCCGACGCCGCCGCGCTGATCAACAGCCTGTTCAGGAGCGCGCAGGGGGCATCCTTCGCGCCGAGCGTGCTGGGCAACCTCCCTGTGGAGGCGGCAGCGTACATGCTCGACCGTGACGCGGCAGTCTTCGACGATCTGCGGGCAGAAGCGCTGCAAGAACTCTCGGATGATGTGCTGGCGCTGCTGTCGCCGACGCTGCAAGCGCGTGCGGCCTCCGGCGGCGAGCCGTTTGTCCCAACAACGACGGTGACACGCACCAACGGTCAGAGCAGCTTGCAGTTGACCGTGTTCGCCACCTCCGGTGCCAACGCGGTCGCCGCGTTCCACGAGGTCGAAGATTTTCTGGAAGCGTTGAGCGCAGAAAATGGCGCGTTCGAGATCGCCGTTGTTCAGGAACAGGCCAGTTTCATCGAAGAATCCATTGATGGGGTTGCACGCGAAGGCGGCCTGGGCGGCGTGTTCGCCATCACCATGATCCTGATCTTCCTCAGCGGCGGCGTCTGGACAGGCCCCACACGGCGCACCGCCGGGATCGTGCTCGTGGTCATTGGCGGGGCCGGGCTGGCGCTGCTCACCGGACTCAACCTGAACAGCGCAGCGGGTGATGTCGGGGCGGCCTTCGCCATGATCGACATCATTTTCAGCGTGCCGCTGCTGCTGCTGCTGGTGGCGGGTCTGATCTTTTTGCTGTGGCCGCGCCGTGTGCCAGTGCCTGCATGGCGCAGCACGCTGGTGACAGCCGTCAGCATTCCGCTGTCACTGCTGACGGCCTTTGCGCTGATGCAATGGCTGCCGGGCACGGTTCACAACGCGCTGCTGCCGGCTGCGGATAACGGCCTGGTCGCGTTCCTGCTGCGGCTCTTCCCCGAAGACATCACCCTCAACATCATGACACTCTCCGGCTTGACGGTTGCTATCGGGCGGATCGTCGATGACTCGATTGTCGTGCTGGAAAACATTTTCCGCCAGTTGCAAGAGGGGGGCGACCGCCGCGCAGCGATCATCAAGGGCACCCGCGACGTGTCGATTGCGATTTTCGCCGCTACGTTAATCACGGTGATCGTGTTCCTGCCGCTCGGCTTGACGGGGGGTATCATCGGCGAGTTTTTCCTGCCGTTCGGTCTGGCGGTGAGCTATTCGCTGCTCTCCTCGTTCTTCATCGCCATTACGGTGGTGCCGGTGATGACATACCTCATCGTGCGTGCGGAGGACGTTCATGAAGCAGGCGAGGGCCGTCTGGAACGCACTTATCTGCCGGCCCTGCGCTGGGCGCTGGCGTCGAACCGCAACCGAGGAATCGTGCTGTTTGGCGCGTTCGCCAGCGTAATTTTGGCGGGGGCGCTGTTCGGGGCACGCCCGGCGGCCTTCCTCCCCGATTTCGGCGAACCGCAGATCCTCACCGACGTTAACCTGCCCGGCGGCACCCCAATCCTGGAAACCAATGCGCTGGTCGCGGACTTCGAACAACGTATCAGCACGACCCTCCCTGCCGATGAGGTGGTGGCCGTCCAGACGCTGGTTGGCAGCGGCGGCATCAGCTTGGAGTCATTCTTGGGAGCGGGCGGCAGTGTCTCTGAGAATCAGGCATCCGTGACCATTGGCTTGGAAGGTGGGGCACCGCTTGACACATATGCCCAACTCGTGCGCGCCGAAGCCGAGTCCATCTTCGGCACCGATAACGTAAGCGTTTCGGCAGCCTCCGCCGCCACCCAGGGCTTTGGATCGTTTGCGCTGGTGCTCGCTGGCCCGCAAGCGGTGCTCGAAGACTTCGACGCGCGTGTGATCGAAACCCTCAACGGGGTCGAAGGGCTGACCAACGCGAGCAGCACCCTCAGCCAGATTGGGGGAGCCGGTGGCACCGGCGGCCCCGTGACCTATCTGCGCGTTGACGGGCAAACGGCGGTCAGCTACACAGGCGAGGTCGAAGGCGAGGACACCATCAACATTATTCAGCGCGGCATCACCGCCGTCGAAGCGATCCCCGGCCTGCCGGATAGCGTGACGGTCAGCCAGGGCTTTGAAGCCGAGATTCAGACCCAGGGCTTCGCCAGCTTGTTTGTGGCGATGGGCATCGCTATTGTCATCGTGGTGATCATTCTGGTGTTCACCTTCGGCTCGCTGGTGCATTGGCTGGCGATCATTTTTAGCATCGTCGTTGCGCCGGTGGGGGCGGCGGTGGCGCTCACCCTCACGGATCGCGTGTTGGGCATCTCCGCGCTCATTGGTCTGCTCATGCTGATCGGGATTGTGGTCACCAACGCTGTGGTGCTCACCGACCGCGTGATGCAGAACCGCCGTGAACGCAACATGACCGCGCGCGAGGCGCTGATCGAAGCGGGTGGCCGTCGCCTGCGCCCGATTCTGATGACCGCCCTGGCGACGATCTTCGCGCTGATGCCGTTGGCGGTTGGGTCGTCCTCTGGCGCGATTATCGCCGCTGAACTCGGCACTGTCGTGATTGGCGGGTTGTTCAGCAGCACGCTGCTGACGCTGCTGGTCGTGCCGGTCGCCTACAGCCTCCTCGATCCGCTGGATCAACGGATTGGGCGGCTGTTCGGTCGGCGTCGCCAACAACCCACCGCGCCGGGGTCGTCGGAGCAGCCAGCGAGCGAGGTCAGCGGGGACTGACGCCCCCTAACACCCATCGGAATCGAACCTGAAGCTGGTGAGGGGCCTTTGGCCTAATCGACGCGCCGCAACCACCGTGTGTGGTGGTGCGTATACAGGGGCATCAATCGCTGCCGGGTGGCTCATAAGTGGGGCGCTCGGCAGCTTGATTCGTGCAGTTTGCATGATTTGTGTGAATAGATGTGAACGGATGCAGATAAACGTGAAGGTCACGCATGAGACTCCCTGAAGGGGTCATGGCCCCCGCCTTAAGCCAACGCCGGACGTGGTTGGTCGTGCTTGCGATCCTGGTGCCGGTGTTTCTTGGCTCGCTCGATCTCACGGTGGTGTCGGCATTTCTGCCCCGCCTGATCGATGATTTGGCGATCCCGCTGGATGGGCTGGGGTTGGTCGCCTGGGTGCTGACGAGCTATTTCCTGTTTTACGCCCTCTCGCTGTTCGTGATGGGCCGCGTCTCAGACCTGATCGGGCGGCGGCCTGCGCTGACGATCTGTTTGCTGCTGTACGTCGCGGGGTCGGGCTTGATCGTTGGCTTCGAGGCACCGGCAGATCTCATCCTTCAGCTTGCCGGGGGGCTGAATCTCCCCATCGACACCACGACGGCGAGCGTGCTCGCGATTGTCGTCGCCCGCTCGATCTCGGCGTTCGGGGCGGGCGCTGTCACCGCGATTGCGCTGGCGCTCGTTGGTGATCTGTTCGAGCCGCGCCGCCGCGATCTGCCGCTGGGCATCGTCATCGTCGCCGACACCGTCGGGTGGTTGATCGGTGCGGTGTGGGGCGGCCTGATCGTGCAAGTGCTGCCCTGGCGCGCCATCTTCCTGATCAACATTCCGCTGATGCTGATCGGGCTGGGCCTGGTCTTGTGGGCGCTGCACCCACTGAAACCCGCCAAAGCGGCAGCGCGATCTGGTGGTCGCATCGATGTGTGGGGGGCGCTGCTGCTCACCGCCGCGCTGATCAGCCTCAATGTCGGGCTGTCGAATTTGTCGAGCGGCGGCAGCGGCATCGATTTTGGACGGCTGATCCCGCCGCTTGTGATCGCTGGGGGGCTGCTGGTCGCGTTTGCGGTGGTGGAACGGCGCACCCGTGAGCCGCTGCTCGATCTACGGCTGCTGCGTCTGGGCAAAGTGGCCTCAGCGACCATCCTCAACCTGTTGATCGGGGTGCTGCTGTTCATCCCGCTGGTGAGCATTCCGCTGCTGGTGAACCTGCGCGGGTTGGTTGAACTGGGGTTGGCCGCGCTGCTTTCCGACCTGCGCGACACCACACTCCAAAATGCCTCGCTGGAGGCAGGCCTGCTGATCGCGGCGTTTACGCTGCCGGTGACGATTGCGGCGCTGTTGGGCGCGCGGCTGCTGGGCCGTTTTAGCATCACCCTGATCACGCTGGGGGGGCTGGGGCTGGCGTCGGTGGGGTTTGGGCTGCTGGCCTTCGGCTTGGCGTTAGAATCGCAGGATCTACCGATTGTCGCCATGCTGGGCGTCACCGGCTTCGGGATCGGGCTGACCTTCACGCCGATTGTGTCGGTCACGTTGGCGGCGGTGGGTGGGCATCAATACGGCATGGCTTCCGCACTGGTGCTGGCGACGCGCATTATCGGTATGATGATCGCAACAAGTGCGCTCAGCGCCTATGGTACGCAGCGCGTGGTTGACCTGGTAGCTGCGGTCGAACAGGGGCAGATCTTTTTTGAGCTGGTACCCACACGTGATTACGCCCTCGTCTTCACGCAAACATATGTGAATGCCAGCATCCAGACCATCAACGAGATGATGCTAGCTGGGCTGATGATCAGCGTGCTGGGATTGCTGCCTGGCTGGGGGCTGGCGCGGCGCTCGTCGGCGTCGGGCTAACGCTGTGTTGGTCAACGACCACCCGCTGAAGCGGGTGGCTTGCGAGAAATCGTGAGCACAGGTTGACCAGCCTCAGCCCTTCGGGGCTACGTTACGGGCGAATGGA
>JAADYY010000724.1 GCA_010092805.1 Chloroflexota bacterium
CCCCCCCTCGCCCAGCCCGATCTGATGTTGAATCGGCGGTTGATGTGTGCGCGCAGCGTTTTTCGGATCTTGCTTCTGATTCGGATCGTGTGGTAAAGTTGTGGGCAACAATCCAATTGTGCAATCATGCACACTCATCACGAGCGGTGGAGGGAACGGCCCTTTGATACCGCGGCAACCCCCGGAGCGCCGGGTAGGTGCCAAGTCCGGCAGAGGTGTACCCTCTGGCAGATGAGCGGGGTAAGTTCCAGTGCCACCCATGCCTCTCCTGCCGGAGAGGCTTTTTATTTTACCCGTGTACCACCTAGACTGGAAGGAGCAGCGTCTATGGTTCAGGCACAACCGCAGGCCAGCAACACAACATTCATGACGTCGCCGAAGTATTTCTTCACCTCAGAGTCTGTCTCTGAGGGGCACCCGGACAAGATGTGCGACCAAATCTCGGACGCGGTGCTGGACGCCATCCTGAGCCGTGACCCCAACGCGCGCGTCGCCTGCGAAACCTGCACCACGACCGGGCTGGTGCTCGTGTTCGGCGAGATCACGACCTCGACTTACGTCGATATTGAACGCCTCGTCCGCGAAACCATCCGCAAGATCGGTTATACCAGCAGCGAAGCCGGCTTCGACTGCGACACCTGCGGCGTGGCGTCGTCGATCAAAGAGCAGTCGTCGGATATTGCGCTGGGCGTCGATAACGCGCTGGAAGCCCGTGAAGGCGCGATGAGCGACGCCGACATCGAAGCCATTGGCGCGGGCGACCAGGGCATGATGATCGGGTTTGCCTGCGACGAGACGCCGGAACTGATGCCGCTGACGATTGCGTTGGCGCACAAGCTGACGCGGCGGCTGGCCGAAGCGCGCAAAAGCGATGAACTCGACTGGCTGCGCCCCGACGCCAAAAGCCAGGTGACGGTCGAGTATGCCTACGGCAAGCCGCAGCGCGTCGATACCATCGTGATTTCGACGCAGCACGCGCCGCACATCACGCAGGAGCAGATCCGGCGGGCAGTGCTCGATCACATCATCACGCCGATTGTGCCCAACCATTTGATCGATGATGCGACACGCATCTTCATCAACCCGACGGGGCGCTTTGTCACGGGCGGGCCGCTGGGTGACGCGGGCCTGACCGGGCGCAAAATCATCGTCGATACTTACGGCGGGGTGGCGCGGCACGGCGGCGGGGCGTTTTCCGGCAAAGATCCGACAAAAGTAGATCGCAGCGCGGCGTATATGGCGCGCTATATCGCCAAAAACGTCGTGGCGGCGGGGTTGGCGTCGCGCTTTGAGCTGCAAGTGTCGTATGCGATTGGTGTGGCGCGCCCCACGTCGTTGGCCGTCGAGACCTTCGGCACCGGCACCGTCCCCGACGAGACGCTTGAGCGGCTGATCAATGAGCACTTCGACATGCGCCCGGCGGCCATCATCCGTGATCTGGATATGCGCCGCCCGATCTATCAGCAGGTGGCGGCTTACGGCCACTTCGGGCGCGATGATCTGGATGTGCCCTGGGAACGCACCGACAAAGCCGATCTGCTGCGCCACACGGCAGGCGTCTGATCCACGAGCACGGGGCAGACTTCGGGTCTGCCCCGCCCCAATCCCCCACTACATCACCCCCATTCCTCAATGATCTGCCGCGCTTGATCACCCGGCGCAGACGCTGCGCCAGCGGCTTTCTCAATTTTGTTAGGATTCCTATTTGCTGCTGCGTGACGCCCTCAGGTATAGTTTGAGTATGTGTAGTGGCAATCCCGTGAGGAATAAACATGCGCGCTTTGAGAGCGATTGGCAGTTTTATCAAGAACTTCATGATCTTATTTTCCTTTATCGTCAACCTCGTTCTCGTGATCGTGCTGCTGGTGGCGGGGCTGCTGCTGACTGACATCAACAGCCAGGTACTGCGCCCGCTCATCGCTGGGCTGCACAGCAGTTTTGTCGGCCTCGATGAATCGACCATCGACTGGACGATCCCGGTGCGCGACCGGATTCCGGTGCAGCTCACGGTGCCGCTGCAAACCGAAACGACCGTCACCCTCACCGAGGCCGTGCCGCTGGCGGTGGTCGCCAATATCACGCTGCCGGGTGTCGGGGTGCTCAACAACGCCACCGTCAACCTGAGCCTGCCGCGTGGGCTGGATTTGCCCGTCAACCTCGACCTGCTCGTGCCTATCGATGAACAGTTGGATGTGTCGCTCGATGTGCGCGCGGTGATTCCGTTGCGCGAGACGCAGCTCCACGACCCGGTGAATAATCTGCGGCTGCTGCTGGAACCGGTCGTGCGCGCGCTCTACAACGCGCCGGAGGATTTGCCCGAAGCCGTCGCGATGGTCGGCGATCTGCTGGCGGGCAATCCGCCGGACTTGCTGGCGGACAACGCTTACAGCCTCAACCCCTGGCCCGGCTACTCGCGGACGGCGGGGTTCGGCTATGATCTGCTGGATGAAGAGGTGCCGTTCCTCAACCGCCCCCTGGAGACGGGGATCGTGGCCGTCGGTGGGATTCCGGCGCTCGATGAGCAACTGCGCCCGGAAGTCTACGTGCAGGGCGGCCCCGAAGCGATCAATGAGGCGGCGTTGCAGCGGATGGACCAGCGGCGGATTGGGCTGCAATACTTCGACGGCTCGTTTGCAGCGA
The DNA here is from genome assembly GCA_010092805.1 of Chloroflexota bacterium. Lineage (GTDB taxonomy): Bacteria > Chloroflexota > Anaerolineae > Aggregatilineales > Phototrophicaceae > Flexifilum. The sequence continues at coordinate 2,641 of JAADYY010000724.1, forward strand.
CCAATTTCGGCCTTGAGGCCCCCGGCACACTGCCCAGCGGCCTCCTGCCAACGGTCGTTCCGCCGGCAGCCCCCCCGCTAGCCCCCGATGATCCGGGCGCAGGCGACGCGGCCAACAGCGCCTCGGATGCCGTACCCAGCGATCTGCCGGGCGCGGGTGTGCCGCTTGATCCAGTGCCGACGGTCGGCGTCCCCAGCGACCCCGTGATCGTTGAAGGGCCACCGAACGCCGAGTCGCCTGCGGGGGGGGCGGCAGGTGCCAACGCCGACGATCCGCCGACAGCCAGCGATCCACCCCCCGCCGGCGATCCAAGCGGGCTGCCGACGGTGCCGCCGGAGTCACCGGGCGGCTAAGCCAGATCATCCGGCGCGCGCCGGAATATGGCGCTACAACCACCACCCCTCCCTGAACCACGCGCTACCCGCCGCGCTGGCGCGATTTAGAATTCTCGAATACCAGCGCGAGTGGTACACTACGACACTACAATTGGCGGAAATCAAGGATTCTCCACCCAGAGAGCGTATAAGCTGGAGACGGTGGTGCTTGGCTGCCGCCACGCCCTAACATTCGCCAGCGAATGACGAGCAAAAGACAAGCGAAGGACAAA
>JAADYY010000022.1 GCA_010092805.1 Chloroflexota bacterium
CGTCATAAAAGCGATGCTATAATTTCGTCGAACTTTGCTTCTATAGACCTTCTGTATAAAAACGGAGTCAAAAATGCTGAAAAAAGTGCTTCTTCTGATCGTTTCCTTCACCCTGGTTGCCATGATTGCTGTTGCCCCGGTTATGGGCCAGGATGAAGGGCGGATCGTTTTCATCCCGAAATCGACCGACGTGAGCTACTGGCTGTTCGTGCTGGCCGGGGTCGAGCAGCGCGCCGGGGAACTGGGTTACTCCGTGCAGTATCAGGGCGTCGCCCGTGAGATCGACATTGCCGAACAGGTGGATCTTGTGCGCAATGTGGCCGCAACCGAACCCGCCGGGATCATCATGGCGGCCACCGACGCGGAAGCGCTGGTTCAGCCCGTTGAAGAGGCCATTGACGCCGGGCTGCGGCTGGTGACCGTTGACTCGGGGGTGAATTCAGAAGCGCCGTTCCAGCACATTGCGACCAATAACGTTGCGGCTGCCGAAGAAGCGGCACGCATTCTGGCCGAAATCATCGGCGAGGAAGGCAAGGTCGGGAACCTGGGCATTCTCGCCGGGTCGCAGACGGGCCTGGAACGGGATCAAGGCTTCATCGATTACGTTGCCGAGAATTACCCAGACATTGAAGTGCTGACGACGCAGTTCACCGGCTGCGACCCTGCCGAAGCGCTCAACGCCGCGACCGATATTCTGACTGCCAACCCTGACCTGACAGCCTTCTACAGCGCTTGCGGCCCCAATGGTCTCGGTGCGGCGCAGGCGGTGCTCGCGATGGGGCTGGAAGATCAGGTCACAATCGTGACCTTTGACCCGAACCCCGAAGTGCTGCCCCTGTTTGAAGATGGCCTCATCGACGCGATGATCGCGCAGAACCCGTTTGAGATGGGCGTGCGCGGTGTGGATGCCATTCACGCGCTCATCAACGGTGAAGAACTCGCAGAAGCCGTCATTGATGTGCCCATCACTGTGATCACAGCCGAAAACTACGAGACACCCGAAGTGCAGTCGCTCATCACCCTGCCGGGCGAAGACGACGAGATGGAACCCGAACCCACCGAAGAAGCCGGCTCCTGATCCTCTCAAGTTAATCCAACGGCGGCGCGGCTTAGCGGGCTGCGCCGCCTGACTCGGCCCCCCACCGAGCACGAGGTTGATTGTGTCCGAACCAAAACCGTATCTGCTGGAAATGCGCGACATCTGCAAGTCGTTCTTCGGTGTGCAGGTGTTGCATAACATGCACTTTGATTTGCGCGCGGGCGAGGTGCATGTGCTGGTTGGTGAAAACGGCGCTGGCAAAAGCACGTTGATGAAAATTCTGAGCGCTGCCTACCAAGCGGACAGCGGCCACATTTTCATTGATGGGCAGGCAGTGCAGTTTCATCACCCGGCGCAGGCGCGCGCCGCCGGCATCAGTACGATTTATCAGCATTTCAGCCAGGCGACCCACCTGAGCATCGCCGAGAATCTCTTTTTGGGCAACCTGCCGCGTAATCCGCTCGGCATGATCGACTATCGACGCCTGTATCAGCTGGCGCGTGCCGCGCTTGAGGCGGTGGGCGCGACCGTCGATCCGCGTTTGCCAGTGCGGCGGCTCGGCATCGGGGATCGACAGCTCGTCGAGATCGCCGCTGCGCTGACTCGCAACGCACGGATCATCATCATGGATGAGCCAACCGCCGCGCTCACGGATCGCGAGGTGGATCGGCTGTTTGCGCTGGTGCATCAGTTGAAAGCCCAGGGGGTCGGCATCATCTACATTTCGCACCGCCTTGAGGAGCTGCACCACATCGCTGACCGGGTGACGGTTCTGCGTGATGGCCGCAGCATTGGCACCCAAACCATCGCTGAGGTGGAAATCGATAATCTGGTGCGGATGATGATCGGGCGCGATTTGCAGGCATTCGATGCGGGCGCGCCGGAACCGGATGCCTTTGAGGTGCTGCGCATCGAGGGGTTCACCCGCGCTGGAAAGTATGAAGACATCAACTTCACCCTGCGGCGCGGCGAGATCGTCGCGCTCACCGGGTTGATGGGCGCGGGCCGCACCGAAGTCGCTGAGGGGATCTTTGGTGTCACGCCCCCGGATTCAGGTGCGATCTACGTGCGCGGCCAGCGGGTGCAGATCAATCAGCCGGGCGATGCACTGCGCCACGACATCGGCTTTCTGACGGAAGATCGCGCGGCGACCGGGTTGGGGATGGCGCTGAACATCCGCGAGAACATGACGCTGCCGTATTGGGCGCAAGGCCGCGATTATATTTATGGCCTGCTGCTGAATCATCGCCGCGAGCGCCAACTGACCGACGACTATGCCCGCAGCCTGAACGTCCGGGCACGCAACTTGTCAACGGCGGTCAAATATCTGAGCGGTGGCAACCAGCAGAAAGTCGTGCTCGCTAAGTGGCTGTTGGCGCGGTCGAGTATTCTCATTGCCGACGAGCCAACGCTGGGCATTGATATTGGTGCCAAAGAAGAAGTTCACCGCCTGCTGATCGATTTTGCGCGGCAGCAGGGCGGCGCGGTGCTGCTCATCTCATCCGATTTGCCCGAAGCGCTCAAACTCAGCGACCGGATTCTGGTCATGGCGCATGGCCGCCTCGTCGGGGAACTGAGCCGCGCCGAAGCAACCGAAAAACGCATCATGGCGTTCGCCTTTCAGGTGGAGTAACGTGGAGTAACCATGCAACAATCAGACGCTCGCCCCTCGCGCTTTGCAGCCCTCACCGGCCCGCTCTCGACGCTGCTCTCGAATCAGGCGGTTTCGCTGTTCTTCATTCTGCTGCTGCTGTGGCTCGTGCTCGGCGCGATGTCGCCCGTGTTCTTCACGGTGAACAACATCTTGCAGATCACGCTGCAAGGGGCGGTGGTGGCGCTGGTCGCGGCGGGCATGACCTTTGTGATCCTTTCCGGCGGCATCGATCTGTCGGTTGGGTCGATCTTTGCGTTCAGTGCGATGGTCACAGGTATTGCCATGCAATCCGAATTTGGATTGTTTGGCTCGATTGCGGCTGGATTGCTGGCGGGGACGGCAGTCGGCTTCCTCAACGGGTTTGGCGTGGCGCGGTTGGGATTGCCTGCCTTCATCGTCACGCTGGGCATGATGAGTATCGCACGCGGCGGGGCGCTGCTGCTCAACAACGGTACGCCGATCTTCGGCCTGGTCGATGGCTTCAATATCATCGGGCAGGGGCGCATCGCCGACGTGATCCCCGTGCCGACGATCATCGTTTTGGTCGTCTATCTGATCTGCTGGTTTGTGCTGCGCTATACGCCGTTTGGCCGCTTCACCTACGCCATCGGCAGCAACCCAGAAGCGGCGCGCCTGGCGGGTGTCCGCGTCTCGCTGCAAGTGATCGGTATCTATATGCTGAGCGGGCTGCTGACCGCCGTCGCTGCGATGGTCGAAGCGTCGCGCCTCAACAGCACGCAGCCCGCCGGGGGCGATGGCCTCGAATTGAACGCGATTGGCGCGGTCGTGATCGGTGGGACGAGTTTGTTCGGCGGTGAGGGCAGCATCTTTGCCAGCCTGATCGGTGCGCTGATCATCGCCACAATCCGCAATGGCCTGACGATCCTCGGCATCTCGGCGTTCTGGCAGAATGTCGCCACTGGCGCGATCATCATTCTCGCCGTTTATCTGGATCGGCTGCGGCGCAACCGCCAGGGATCATAACCTGGCGGCCCGCACCCCCTGCCACCGCGCAGACTGACTCCCCCGTCTGTTTGGTGACACCCCGGCAAACTCGGCACAGCAGCCGACCCTCAAGTCGTGGCGGTTGTCAAGCGCCATTCCATTGTTCAGAATAATTTGTGACGAATATCACAAGCAAAGTGGATGTTTGCTATATGACAAGTGACCGCTCATATGAGACGATGTTCATATGAGGAGGTCACGCGGACATGGACGAACACGCTTTTGTACTGGAGCGTCAACATTTCCGTCATCTGCTGGCCGCTTTGCAAGAACGCGGCTACCAGACCATTGGCCCAACGGTGCGCGAAGGGGCCATCGTCTACGATGTCATTGAATCCGACACCGATCTGCCGGTCGGCTGGGGTGACATTCAAGACGAGGGCAGTTACCAACTGATGCAGCGCGCCGAGGCTGCGCTTTTCGGCTATACCCTCAGCCCGCAATCGTGGAAACGGTTTTTGCACCCCCCAGATGTGCGGTTGTGGCAGGCGCACCGCACCGACGGCACCTTCAGCATCACGCCGGCAGCCGACGAAATCCCCCGCTGCGCCTTCATTGGGGTGCGTGCCTGCGAACTGCACGCCATCGCCATTCTGGATCGTGTGTTTCTGGACGGCGCATTCGTCGATCCGATTTACCAGCGCCGCCGCGCGCATACGTTCATTGTGGCGGTGAACTGTGGTCAGGCGAGCGGAACGTGCTTCTGTGCTTCGATGCAGACTGGCCCGGCGGTTGACTCCGGCTTCGACTTGGCGCTGACCGAAGTGATCGACGCCGAACGGCACTACTTCGTCGTCAATGTCGGCACCGAAGGTGGCGCGGAGGTGCTCAATGCGCTGCCGCACCGCGAGGCATCAGCCGAAGAGATCGCGGCGGCTGCGCAGATCGTGGCGGCCACCGCCGAGCAAATGGGCCGCAGCTTAGAGACCGCCAACCTCAAAGCGACGCTGTACAACCGCAGTGAAGATCCGCTGTGGGACGAGGTGGCGGAACGCTGCCTCACGTGCGGCAACTGCACACTGGTTTGCCCCACCTGCTTCTGCACCACGGTGACCGATGTCACCGATCTGAGCGGCGCTGTGGCGGAACGGCGGCGGCAGTGGGATTCGTGCTTCACGATGGAGTTTTCCTACATTCACGGCGGCAGTGTGCGCTACACGCCGAAAGCGCGTTACCGCCAATGGATGACACACAAACTGGCCTCGTGGATCGATCAGTTTGGGGTGAGTGGGTGTGTCGGCTGTGGGCGCTGCATCACCTGGTGCCCGGTCGGCATCGACATCACCGACATGGCACGCCGGCTTCAAACCGCCGATCAACCGCTGGGGGAGGCGCGCTGAGCGGAACTCGCGAAGGAAAAAAATGATGCACAACATGGATGAATTGATTGGCAAACATCCGTTTTTTAAAGATTTGTTGCCCGAACATCTAGACATTATCGCAGGCTGTGCCTCGAACGTCGTTTACAACGCAGACGATCCCATCTTTCGGGAAGGCGAGGCAGCCAACACTTTCTATATCGTTCGGCACGGCATGATCGCCCTGGAAGCCCACGATCATCGCAGGGGGGTGCTTCGTATTCAGACGATCACCGAAGATGATGTGCTCGGCGCTTCCTGGCTGTTTCCGCCCTATCGCTGGCACTACGACGCCCGCGCCCTGACGTTGGTGCGCGCGACGGCCTTCGATGGTGCCTGCCTGCGCGCGAAATGCGAGGCCGATCACAGCCTGGGGTATACCCCTGATGCAGCGCTTTGCGACGATGATGATGGAGCGTTTGCAAGCCGCACGCTTGCAGGCGATGGATATCTATGGCTGACACAACCTTTGCACCAACCCAAACCATGCTTGATCCGATGCTGCCCGAAATCTTTCAGATCACGCGGGTGGTGAAGGAGACTTACGACACTTTCACGCTGGAGATGCGGCCGTCGGCCCAACGGCACACCTTCCCATTTGAGGCAGGGCAGTTCAACATGCTCTATGTCTATGGGGTTGGCGAGATCCCCATCTCGATCAGCGGTGACCCGGGGCACACGGAGCGGCTGACGCACACCACCCGCACCGTAGGCACGGTGACCAAAGCGATGCAGGCACTGCGCGCCGGGGATACGTTGGGGGTGCGCGGCCCATTCGGGACAGCCTGGCCCGTCGATACCGCCCGCACGCATGATGTGGTGCTGGTCGCCGGCGGGATTGGGCTGGCCCCGCTGCGCCCGGCGCTCTACCAGATCCTCAACCGCCGCGATGAGTACGGCAAAATCGTGCTGCTGTACGGCACGCGCAGCCCGGAAGATATTCTGTTCCGCAAGGAACTGGAACAGTGGCGCGCCCGCTTTGATTTGGAGATTCACGTGACGGTGGATTATGCGGGCGATGTGTGGCACGGCAACGTCGGCGTTGTGACGCGGCTGATCCCGAAGGCACCTTTCGACCCAGCGCACACCGTCGCCATGATCTGTGGGCCAGAAGTGATGATGCGTTTCGCCGCCGCCGAACTGCTCAAGCGCGGCCTGAGCGCGGACTGCATCTACGTCTCGATGGAACGCAACATGAAATGCGCCGTCGGCTTCTGCGGGCACTGCCAGTTTGGCCCGGTGTTCGTCTGCCGCGATGGCCCGGTGTTCCCGTTTGCGCGTGTGCAGCCCTGGATCAACCGCTGGGAGATCTGACGATGACTACGAAGACAAATGCCGAACGCAACCCCAAACTCGCCGTCTGGAAGTTCGCGTCGTGTGACGGTTGCCAACTCAGCTTGCTGGATTGTGAGGATGAACTGCTGGCCGTCGCTGGCGCGGTCGAGATCGCGTATTTCCCAGAGGCGACACGAGCCGTTGTGCGCGGCCCGTATGACCTATCGTTGGTCGAAGGCTCGATCACCACGCCGCACGATGTTGAGCGCATCAAGAGGATTCGCAAGCAGTCGAAAACGCTGATCACCATCGGGGCGTGCGCGACGGCGGGCGGGATTCAGGCACTGCGCAACTTCACAGAGGTCGATGATCTGACGGCGGCGGTGTACGCGACCCCAGCCTACATCGATACGCTGGCGAAATCGATGCCCATCGCCGACCATGTGTTCGTCGATTTTGAGCTGCGCGGCTGCCCCATCAACAAGGATCAATTGCTTGAGGTCATCAGCGCGTTTTTGCACGGGCGCAAACCAAATACGCCAACGTACAGCGTCTGCATGGAGTGCAAGCGGCGTGGCACGGTCTGCGTCATGGTCGCGGCGCATACGCCGTGCCTGGGGCCAGTGACTCACGCGGGGTGTGACGCGCTGTGCCCCGCGTACAATCGCGGCTGCTTCGGCTGTTTTGGCCCCATGGAAACCCCAAACACCGCCGCGCTGAGCGCGTGGTGGCGGCGGCTGGGCGTGGCTGATCCGCAGCTTATGCGGGCGTTCCGCAGCTTCAACGCAGGTGCTGAAGCGTTCAGAAAGGAGAGCGAGGCGCATGAGCACGCAGACCATTAAGGTCGATTACCTGGCACGTGTGGAGGGCGAAGGCGGCCTTTACATCCGGATTCGCAACGACAAGGTGCGGGATGTCAAGCTGAAGATCTTCGAGCCGCCGCGCTTCTTCGAGGGCTTCTTGCGGGGCCGTGCGTACACCGAAGTGCCCGACATCACTGCGCGCATCTGCGGTATTTGCCCGGTCGCGTACCAGATGAGCGCTGTTCACGCGCTCGAACCGATCTGCGGTGTCACTGTCGGCGGGCAACTACGCGCCCTGCGGCGGCTGCTGTACTGCGGCGAATGGATCGAGAGCCATGTGCTGCATGTGTATATGCTGCACGCCCCGGATTTTCTGGGCTACCCGGATGTGATTACGCTGGCGCAGGATTTCCCGGAGATCGTCGAAAACGCGCTGCGCCTGAAAAAAATTGGCAACCACCTCATGACGGTCATCGGTGGGCGCGAAATCCATCCGATCAATGTGCGGGTGGGTGGGTTCTACAAAGTCCCCACCCGGCGCGATCTGCTGGCGCTGGTCGATGATCTGGAATGGGCGTGCGATGCAGCGCTGGCGATGGTGCGCTTCACTGCTAACTTGAGCTTTCCCGATTTCGAGCAGGATTACGAATTTGTCGCGCTGCGCCACCACGACGAGTATCCGCTGAATGAGGGGCGGCTGGTGTCAAATCGCGGGCTGGATATTGACATCAGCGAATATGACGATCATTTCGTCGAAACGCACGTCGAGCATTCAACCGCGCTGCACTCGACGCTGCGAGAACGTGGCGCGTACTTCGTTGGCCCGATGGCGCGTTACAATCTGAATTACGACCGGCTGCCAGCCTTCATTCAAGCGGCGGCGGCGGAAGCGGGTCTCGGCGCAACGGTGACCAACCCCTTTAAGAGCATCATCGTGCGCAGCATCGAGACGCTGTATGCCTGTGACGAAGCTTTGCGGATCATCAAA
>JAADYY010000187.1 GCA_010092805.1 Chloroflexota bacterium
ACCGCTGCTCTGGGGTGATCACGAGGCTGTAAACGCCGTTGTCGCTGTCGAGGACGATGCTGGAATCGGCCCCGGCGGAAACCCAGGCGATGTTGCGCGAGCGGCGCAGGTACAGCGCGGCGGCGTTGCGCTGCGCCAGCAATGCGCGCAGCCGGGCGTGCTTGGCTTCGACTTCCTGTAACTTGTCCATTAAAAAACGTCCTTGAATCACAATAGCCCTATCTTCACGGGAAGATTATAGGTTCCATTGCCCGAATATGCTAAGATCAATAAAGAGACGTCGAGATGATCTGGCGGAGCGCATGGTGGATCAGCCTGAACATTCGAAGCAAGTCGAAGATTTTCTGAAAGCGGTCTACAGCCTGCAAGGGCAAACGGGCCGTGTTTCCACCAACGCGCTCAGCGAAACGCTGATGATCACCGCGCCGTCCGTGACCGATATGGCGCAGCGCTTGGTCACTTCTGGCCTGGTCGATTATCAGAAGTATCGCGGGGTGCTGCTCACCACCGCAGGCGAGGCCATCGCGCTCAAGATCATCCGTCGCCATCGCTTGATCGAAGCGTATCTGGTGACGGAGCTGGGTTACGAACTGCATGAAGTCCACAGCGAAGCCGACCGGCTGGAACACGCCGTTTCGGATCGGTTCATTGAGGCGATTGCCCACAAGCTCGACCACCCCACCGTGGACCCGCACGGCGACCCGATTCCGGCGGCGGATGGCGCGCTGCCCGTCCGCGACCTGCTGCCGCTGACCGATCTCAACGAGCGGCTGGGTGCGCGGGTGGCCCAGATCAAGACCAACGACCCAGACATGATCCAGCACATCCTCGAACGCGGCTTCAAGCTGGGGTCGCATGTGCAGGTGATCGCGCGTGACCCGTTCGACGGCCCCATCACGGCGCTGGTGGATGACGAGGAGCGTGTGGTGGGCCACAACGTCGCCGAATTCATCTTTGTGGAAACCGATCTCGTCGAAGCCGACACCGACCATCACCGCAACTGACAGCGGCCCCAGCAAATCTAGCCGGAATCCCGCGTGGCAGCCTGGCAATCCGCGTGGCGATTGGCTTGCACTCATGTGACCCTTATTGACCACTAAAAAGCCGTGAAGGTTGCCATATCGCCAGTTTCTTGCTATAGTTGACCGCGATCCCAAACACTGGTGAAAAACCCCGCTGATGAACGAAAAAGCGATACAGGTACTTGAACTGCACAAAATCCAGGATCAGCTCGCGCGCTATGCGACCTTTTCTGCCGGGGCAGACCTGGCGCGGGAGCTGTGGCCGAGCGGCGACCGGGAAGAGGCGCAGCTTTGGCAGCGTGAAACGACCGAGGCGCGGCTGCTGTTTGAAAACAAATTCAACGTCACGCTAGGCGGCGTGCGCGACGTGCGCGAACCCGCCATCGCCGCCCAGCGCGGCGTGATCATCGATCCGAACGTGCTGCTGGACATCCGGCAAACGCTGCGCCGCGCCATGACACTCAAGCGGACGCTGGGGCGCATGAAGGGGCAGTATCCCCTGCTGGCAGAGATTGTGACGGACATCGAAGAATGCATCGACCTGCAAGAGGCGATTGACCGGGTGGTGGACGACGAAGGCAACATCCGCGACACGGCCAGCCCCGCCCTTGCCGTGATCCGCCGCGACCTGAAGACGGCGTTTGATCGCTTGCAGACGCGCTTGCAGCGCATCGTCACGGCGACGGCCAATCAGCCGTTTTTGCAGGAACCCATCGTCACCATGCGCAACGGGCGCTACGTCATCCCGCTGAAAGCCGAGCACAAGGGCAAGATCAAAGGCATCGTCCACGACTCGTCATCGAGCGGCGCAACGCTGTTCATCGAGCCGCTGGATACGGTCGAGATCAACAACCGCTGGCGGGAACTCCAGCTCGACGAAGAGAAGGAGATCCGACGGATTCTGCTGGCGCTGACGCTGCAAGTCGGCGAAGTCTCCGAATGGATCGTGCGCACCGTCGAGGTGCTGGCCTACGTCGATCTGGTGTTTGCGAAGGCCAATTACGCGCAGGATCTCAACGCGGTGGAGCCGACGCTAGTCGAGTTCCGCAGGCGTGAGGGCAGCAGCGAAGGCCCCGAACATCCCGGCAGCACGATCCAGTTCGCGGCGGCGCGTCACCCGCTGCTGACGGGCAACGTCGTCCCGATTGATGTCGAGTTCGATGAGTCGACCTGGATTCTGGTCGTCACCGGGCCGAATACGGGCGGTAAAACCGTCTCGCTGAAGACTGTCGGCCTGCTGACGTTGATGGCGCAGTGCGGGCTGCATGTCCCGGCGGCGTACGCTCAGTTGAGTGTGTTCACGGGCATCTACGCGGACATCGGCGACGAACAGAGCATCGAACAGTCGCTGAGTACGTTCAGTTCGCACATGACCAACACGATCCAGATTTTGCGCGAAACGACCGAACGGTCGCTGGTGCTGCTGGACGAACTCGGCGCGGGCACCGACCCGGCGGAAGGTTCAGCGCTGGCGCGCGCGATCCTGAATCACCTGCGCAACCGCCGCGTGACGACGATGGTCACCACGCATCACCCGGAACTGAAGATCTACAGCGTCGAGACGCCGGGCGTGCGCAATGCCAGCGTCGAATTTGACTTGGAGACGTTGGCCCCCACCTACCGGCTGATCGTCGGGCTGCCGGGGCGCTCGAACGCGCTGGCGATTGCGACTCGCCTGGGCCTGAACGAGACGATCATCGAAGATGCGCGGCATCTCGTGCGCACCGAAGACCTGCTCGCCGACGATTTGCTGGACGAAATCCACCGCACACGCGAAGACATCCGCCGCCAGCAGGAACAGATCACGTATTTGCGCGAAGAACTCGAACAGGAGCGGGCGGAAGTCACGGCCCAGCTCAGCGGCGTGGAAGACGAGCGGCGCAACATCATCAACGCGGCGCGCCGGGATATGCAGAACGAACTCGACGAGCTGCGCAAGGAACTGCGCCGGCTGCGCAGCGAACTGCGCGAAGCGTCGCTGCCGCTGGAAGGCATCCGCTCGATTCAGGAAGCCATCGAAAAGCTGGAAGCGGGCATCAACCAGCCGATTGCCAACGCCGTCGAAGTCCCGGAGGAAGACGACATCTGGCGCCCGCGCCTGGGCGACCCGGTGTGGCTCGAATCGCTGAAGACGGAAGGCATCGTCAACGAGATCGAGAAGGAAGAGGCGATGGTGCAGGTCGGTTCGCTGCGCATCCGCGCGCATCTGCGCGAGTTGAAAAAACCGACGCGCGGCGAGCGCAAAGCGATCAAGCGGCGGGTGGCCAGCCAGCACGAATACGCGCCAGAAGTCGAGATTCCGCGCGCGCAGTCGCCGGGCATGGAACTCGATTTACGGGGGGCGCGGGTCGAAGAGGCGTTGAAGCGCTTAGAGGACTACATCGATGCCGCTTATATGGCGGGGCTGCCGTTTGCCCGCGTGATTCACGGCAAAGGGACAGGCGCGTTGCGGCGGGCGGTACAGGAGCGCGTCGAGGGGCACCCGCTGATCATGAAGTCGGCTGGCGCGCCGCCGCGCGAAGGCGGCGAGGGCGTGACGATCATCTATATGGTGCCGCAAACCTGAGTGCGCGGCGTCATTGCGGGGGCCGATTGTGGCAGCGACATCGGCCCCGGTTGGATCACATGCCCAGGAATTCGTCCAGGCCGCCGAGGATCGCTTCGAGCGTGTTCGGCTGCATATCGCCCATGTGCGCGATGCGGAACGTCTTGCCCTTGATGCTGCCGTAACCCTTGTCCATCGAGAAGCCCTTGTCGTTCATGAACTTGGCCATCTGGTCCACATCCATATCGCGGGTGTTGAGCACCGCCGTCACCGTCGGCGAGCGGTAGCCGTCCTGCGCGTACAGCCCAAACCCGCGATCCAGCGCCCAGGTGTGGGTCATGTCGCGCATGTCCATGTGCCGCTGCCAGCGCCGCCCCAACCCTTCCGCCAGAATGTCATCCATTTGGCGGTCTGCCGCAAACATCAGCGGGATGGGCGGGGTGGACGGCGTGTGATTCTTTTTGAGGCTCTCTTCCATTTGGATGAAATCGAAGTAGTAGCCGCGATTGGTCACCTGCTGCGCGCGCTTGAGCACCCGGTCGCTCACGCTGGCAAACGCGATGCCCGGCGGCAGCGCAAACGCCTTCTGCGACGACGTTAGCGCGATGTCGATGCCCCACTCGTCGGGGCGTAGTTCGGCACCCAGAAAACTGCTGACCGTATCGACCAGCACCAGCGTCTCTTCGTAGGGGCGCACCACCTGCGCGATCTCGTGGATGGGGTTGAGGACGCCGGTGCTGGTCTCGTTGTGGACGACACACACCGCGTCATAGGTATCTTTTTTCAGCGCCTCTTCCACCATCTCCGGGGCGTGACCGCGCCCCCAATCGACCGCCACCACATCGATCTCTTTGCCGTTGGCCTTGCTCACCTTCGCCCAGCGGTCGCTGAACGCGCCGCCAACCAGATGCAGCGCCTTCTTGCCGTCGCGGATGCAGTTGCGCGACGCGGCTTCCCACAGCCCGGTGCCCGACGCGCCCACGACATAGACCCGCCCGTTGGTGAGGAACGCTTGCTTCAGCTTTTCTTGCAGCCGCGCAAACAGCGCCCCAAACGCAGTGGAGCGATGACCGATCATCCATTCGGTTTGCGCATCCAAAATCTCAGGCCGCACTTCCACCGGCCCCGGTAGGACCAGCCGCTTATGATTGTCGTTTCCCATGATGGATTCCCGATGAATTTATGAGAGACTTGAGTTGGGGTGTATTTTAACGTATGAGGTCACATGAATTCAATGTCCACAATCCCGCCAACGTCGAGTCCGCCAACCGTCAGCCCAGCACCGCCCGGCTACGTGTATCGGGCGCGGCTGTTTGAGGACTTCGGCGGGCCGGAATGGTACTGGCTGCTCGTCGGCAACCTGCTCGCGCTGATCCCGTTGGCGGCGGCGGTGCTGCTGCTGTGGCTGCCCTACCAGCTATACGCCGCGTTGGGCGCGCCGTTGGCGCTGTTCGCCGCCCCTGCTTGGCCGCCGCCGATCTTCTGGCTGGTTGGCGCGGGGATCATCGTGGGGTCAATGCTGCTGCACGAAGCGCTGCACGGCCTCGCGCTCATCCGGCTGGGCTATCATCCCCGGCTCAAGTGGGCGAGCGGCTACTTTTACGCCACCATCCAGCCCGGCGAATACCTGACGCGCCGCCATTACCTGATCATGGTGCTGACGCCCATCGTGAGCATGACGCTCGGCGGCACAATTCTGCTGCTCCTGCTCCCCGTGCCCATCGGCCAGGGCCTGCTCATTGCGCTGCTGCTCAACGCCGCAGCCTCGATTGGCGATTTGTTTGTGGCCGACCGGGTGCGCCGCTGGCCCGCCGCGACGTTGTTCGGCGATGTGCGCGGCATCAAAGTGTTTGTGCCGGGGAGCGCCCCCGCTCAAGCGGACGCTGCGGCAGGCGTGGTGGATCAGAACGCAAAGGGCGACCTCCACACGGAGGTCGCCCTGGATACTGACCCGCAGGCGCGTGTCTAGAAAATTAGTTGACAGCCCAAACGTCGAAGACCTTGGTGCCGGTGAAGGTCTGGCCGTACAGGTCCACCACGTCGATGACGATGGTGTGGACGCCCGGTTCCAGGTCAGTCGGCAGGTCAGCGGTGTAGATGTGGCTTGACTCGTTGGTCAGCAGACCTTCATTGGTGATCGAACGGTCGGCCAGCGGGTCGTTCTGGTTGAGGTTGCGTTCCATCGGGATGGGGTCGCCGCCGTCGATGCTCATGGTGACGACGGTGTCGCGGCTGCCGCTGTAGACGTTGGCGACGACGTAGGTGCCGTCCAACTGGTCAACGCTCAGCGCGCCGTATTCTTCGTACAGCCCCAGTTCGCGGCGGGCGGTATCGAAGGTGATGTGCATGTTGTCTTCGACAGCGCGGCCCGAAGCCTTCCAGACATCGCTGTAGCTGGTGCCGTCGAATTCGAAGATCAGGTAGCCACGCGGGGCACCGCAGCGCATGAAGCTGCGCGGCACGCCGAATTCATCTTCCACGCCGCTCCACCACGAACCGCAAACCGCACCGGCGTTGATGACCGGGAACGGCAGTTCGCCGATGATGCCGAAGTCTTCACCCGGCAGCAGGCGATCCAGGGTGTGCCAGTGGCCGCCCATCGCCAGCACGTTCGGGTAATCCGCGACGATTTCGAAGATGCGTTGGCGGTTGCTTTCGATGTGCGCTTC
>JAADYY010000188.1 GCA_010092805.1 Chloroflexota bacterium
CGATTACGACAACCTCGGTTTTCGGTGTTTGCGCCCCCCTTCTCAATAACCTGATCGCTGGTTGCTGATCGCTGGTGCTCTGGTTTTCTGATCGCGCGCAGCGCGAGTCAATTTTTCGGAAATGGCGGGGTGTGCCGCATCTCAGGGGGGTGGGGCGGCCCCCCGCTGCCGCAGGATCTCGAAGGCGAGCACGGCGGCTGCCGGGGTGGTGCCCAGCGATTGCGCGAATCTGCGCCCGTAGGGGATCTTCAGGCGCAGGTCGGCGCTTTCGGCAAACGAGCGCGTGATCCCGCGCTTCTCGCCGCCGATGATCAAACACAGCGGCCCGGTGAGATCCGCCGCGAAGATCGAGACGGCGCGCTGTTCGGTCGCCACCGCAATCTGCAAGCCGTGCGCGCGGTAGACATCGGCGGCCTGCTGCGTCGTCGCGGCGATGGCCGTCGGCAGCAGTTCCGACGCCCCGGCGGAAGCCCGCGCCACGACCCCGGCGGCGGTCAGCCAACTGCGCGGGCGCACGATCAGGCCGTCGGCCCCGGCGGCGTAGAACGCCCGGATCGCCTGGCCGAAGTTGAACGGATCTTCGACGCCGTCGAGCATCACCACAAACGGAGTCGCTGCCTCGGCGATCAGCGCTTGCAGGCTGACGGTGCGGCGCGGCCCGGCCAGCGCGATCACGCCGCCGTGAGTGCTGCCCCCGGCGTGCGCGTCGATGGTGGCGGCGGGCGTGCGCTCGATGGGGACGCCGTTAGCATCCGCCAGCCGCTTGAGTTTGAGCGCGTCGGCGTCGCGTTTGTCGTCGCGGATGTAGATCGTGTGGATGGGGCGGCTTTGCGCGCTCAGCGCCGCCGTGACCGAGATCAGCCCCTCAAGCACAGCCTGATCCGGCGCTCGATCCGATAACGGCGCGGTCATCGCGGCTGCATCACCAGAATAATCGCCTCGTTGTAGATCAGCGCGATGCCGCCGAGCGTCATGGTTACGAACACGATCACCAGCACGATCAGCGGGCCAATGCTCAGCCGCCGATACAGCCGGCTGGTGTGGGTATCGCCCGCCAGCGCGGAGGTCTTCGGGTCGGTGGGCAGGTAGTTGATCTCGACCAGCGACCCCACCGGCGGCAGCAGCGCCGCGTCCGGGCCGATGTTTTCGCTGTTGCGGTAGCTGGTGTCCTCGACGCTGTACTGGTACACCACCACCTGATTCGGGCCGCTCGCCCGGTGCTCGATGGCTTCGCCCGTCGTCGGCACACCCTGCGTATCGAGCCGCCGCTGCCGCCGCCCCACACGCAGCGCGCCCGTCGTGAGCACCAGCCCGACGAATCCCAGGATCAGCAGCAAAAACGCCGCCGCAATGATCAGAAAATTCACGTTTCGCCTATCCTTGTGTTGTTCTGCCGCACGATTACAGCCCGGTCGCTTTGGCTTCGTCCCACAGCGCATCGAGTTCGGCCAGGGGGTAGGTCTCCATCGCTTTGCCTGATGCCGCAACCGCCGCCTCGATGTAGCGGAAACGGCGCGCAAATTTGGCATTGGCCGCCCGCAGCGCCGTCTCCGGCTCAATCTCCAGCCAGCGCGCCCAGTTCGCCAGCACAAACAGCAGATCGCCCATTTCTTCGGCGCGGTGATCGGCGTCGGTGGCGGTCAGCAGCTCGTCGAGTTCCTCGCGGACTTTCGCCGCCACCGGCTCCATCGACGGCCAATCGAAGCCGACTTTCGCCGCTTTCTGCTGATAGCGATACGCTTGCAGCAGCGCTGGTAGATCCTTGGGCACGCCGTCCAGCCGCGACTCGCGCTTGACGCCCTTCTGCGCGTGCTCCTGCTTCTTGATCGCCTCCCAGTTGCTGACGACCTCGTCCGTGCCATTCACGCTGACATCGCCCCACACGTGCGGGTGCCGCCGGATCATCTTCTGGCTGAGCGCACGATTCACATCGGCCATGGTGAATTCGCCGTACTCCGCAGCGATCTGCGCGTGCAGCGCGATCTGTAATAGCAGGTCGCCGAGTTCCTCGCTCAACTCGACCGGATCATCGGCGTCAATCGCTTCAAGGACTTCATACGTCTCTTCCAGCAGATACTGCCGCAGCGATTGATGCGTCTGCTTGCGATCCCAGGGGCAGCCTTCCGGCGCGCGCAGATGCGCGACGATCTCCTGCACCGCCTCGAAGCTCGTCAGCGGGCCGAGCGCGGGCACATACAGCGCCGTCAGGTGCGCGATCTGTGCGTTGTGGTCGATCTCGTGCAGCGGCAGCGTTTCGACGACCGCGTCGGGTGTCCCAGCGCCGTGAATGAGCGTCACGGGGAAGCCGTCCGGGTACTGATTCATCAGCGTCAGCTTGACATCCGACGCCACCTGCCGACTGTACACCTGACCCAGCAGCGCCGGGAATTCCGGGTTGATGGGCGGGTGATGGGCTGCGGCGACGGCCAGCGCATCGATCACTTGCAGGCCGTCGAGTGCATCGACGCCCAGCGCGGCCAGCGTCGGCTCGATGAAGCTGATCCCGTTGATCACGTCCACAGGCAGCGACTCAGCGCGGGCGCGTTCGAGCAGCAGCGTCACCGTCGCTTCGCCCACCAACGGATCGCCGGGCACGGCATACACGACCGGGCCGGAGCGCGCCGCCGCCATGACTTCATCGACAATGGTCGCGTACACCTGCGCAAAATCGCTGACACGTTCATAAATTGCGTCAAAGCTCTGATACGCCGGGCCAGCGGGCAGATCCGGTACGCAAGGGTGACGTTCGGTGCGCAGGTACACCGTTGATGCGGTTTCCAGCGCGCGCCACGCCCGCCGCGACAGATCATCGATATGGCCCGGCCCCAGGCCAACAAGCGTTAAGGTCATAACCCGTCCTCAGTAGAAGCTTTCAGAAGCTATCAACTTTCGCGCACATCGCGCCGGATGCCTGTACAAGCCTGTGATCGCCAATTGTTCATCCCATATACAGGAGTGTTTCACCATGCACCTCGCTCGCATGTCCGATCTTACCATCGTGGAAGGGATTCTGCGTGACCGCGCCGATTTTTTCATCGAAATCCGCGATCAAGTCAACCTGGGTGCGAAGATTCAGGCGATGTTCACCGCCAGCTTCGTGTTCTTCGCCATTTACGGGGCGGTGATGGGCTTGGCGCACAGCCCCGTACAAATGCTCGCTTCACTGATCAAGCTGCCGGTGTTGTTCCTGGTCACGCTGCTGATCTGCACGCCGTCGCTGCATTTCTTCAATATTCTGTTCGGTGCGCGCCAGACGTTCATGCAGGTGATCGCGCTGGTGCTCACCGCGA
>JAADYY010000189.1 GCA_010092805.1 Chloroflexota bacterium
CCTGGAGCGGGGGAACGCGGGGGTGATTTTGATGCGATGCCCCTGCCCGGTGATTTTGATCGCGTGATCTCTATGACACGCTGTGGTATGATTGCAGTTTATATTCGGTGGCATGATCGGGAGTCCGCGATCAGATGGACACATTCACAGGGGTCGAACGGCAGCGGCGCAACCTGCGGATCGTGCTGTTCATCATTATTCTGGCGACGCTGCCGTTTTACTGCGCCGGGATTCTGCTGTGGGGTACCGCACCGCAGCCTGACCGCCCGACGCCGACGGCTCCCGTTGGGGCGACGGCCACCGACGTAACCCTGATCGCGTCGCCGCAGCCAACACGCACCTCACCCGCAGATGCAACGCAGCCGTCCCCTGTGATCCCTACACAACCGGTGGTGGCGACGCTCCCGCCGATCACGTTCCCAACCCAGATCTTGCCCACGAACCCGCCCTTGTTTCCATCGCCCACGTCCGCGCCGGCGCTCACACCACGCCCCACCGAGACTCCGCGCCCCACCAACACCCTGCCGCCGTCGATCACGCCAGTGCCGCCCACCGCGCCCGCCACGTTCACGCCGCTGCCGTTACCAACGGATGGCTTTCCCACGAACCCGCTGCTGACTGCGACGTTTACAATCGACCCGGCGACGGGCGATTGACGGGCGCGCGGCGGATCATGAGCAAAATTTAGGAGTATGGATTGTTGTTTGACTTAAAAGCACATTTACGCACCCTTAGCGAAACCCACGCCCCCTCTGGCCATGAAGGGCCACTGCGGGACGCGCTGCGCGACGCCTGGCGCGATCTCGTGGATGAATTGGAAACAGATCGGCTGGGCAGTCTGATCGGGATCAAGCGTGCGACGCAGCCGACCGACCCGCCGCGCCGGATCATGCTGGCGGCGCACATGGACGAGATCGGGCTGATGGTGCGCGACATCGTGGACGGTTTCATTTATGTGCATCGCATCAGCGGCGTCGATAACCGGGTGATGCCCGCGCAGCCGGTGCTCGTGCACGGACGGCGTCCCTTGCCCGGTGTCGTGGCGACGGTGCCGCCGCACTTTTTGACCCCCGCCGCCCGCCAGAAATACCCCGCATTCGATGAACTCGTGATCGATGTGGGGCTGCCCGCCGCCGAAGTCGAAGCGCTGGTGCGCATTGGCGATCTGATCACGCCGGACGTGCCGCTGATCGAGCTGCAAGGGACGCGCGTGGCGGGCAAAGCCATCGATGATCGGGCGTGTGTGGCGGCGGTGAGCTTCGCGCTCAACGAACTGCGGACGATGCAGCATCGCTGGGATGTCTACGCGGCGGCGACCGTCCAGGAAGAGACGGGGCTGCTGGGCGCGCAGACGGCGGCCTACGCCATCCGGCCAGATATTGCCATCGCGTTGGATGTGACGTTCGCGCCACAGCCCGGCGTCAACGGCGACGGCACCAACGAGATCGGCGCGGGGCCGGGCGTGAGCATCGGGCCGAACTTCCATACCAAACTCGTTGAGCAGATCAAAGCGACGGCGCGCCGCCACGAACTCAAGTACCAGGACGATGTGATCGCCGGGGGCAGCGGCACCGACGCTTGGGCGATTCAAGTCGCGCTGACGGGCATCCCGACGGCGCTGTTCAACATCCCCATCCGCAACATGCATTCGCCCGTCGAAACCGTCGATCTGCGCGACATCGAGCGCACCGGGCGGCTGCTGGCGCACTTCATCGCGGATCTGGACGCCGATTTCCTGGCGACCATCGACTGGGACGATCTCCAGCAGCCCGCCGAGGCGTAGCCACACGCTGGCCGGGCACATTTAACAGAGGATATTCGCGTGATTTTACAGGAACTTTCCGAAGCCATCGGCGTCTCTGGCAGCGAAGACGCGGTGCGCAAGGTCGTGCTGAGCGCCATTGACGGGCATGTGCAAAACGTGCGCATCGACCCGCTGGGCGGCGTGACGGCGCTCAAGCCGGGCACGGGCGAACGCAGCCTGCGTGTGATGCTGGCGGCGCACATGGACGAGATCGGCTTTATGGTGCAGGGCATCGACAACGATGGGCTGATCCGCTTCACCAACATCGGCGGCATCGACGACCGGATTCTGCCGGGGCTGCGCGTCAAGATTGGCGCGAACCACATCCCCGGCGTGATCATCTGGACGCCGATCCACATGAACAAGGATCAGAATGCCGTCAAGCTCAGCGCGCTGCGCATCGACATCGGCGCGAGCGGCAAGGACGAAGTGGCAGGCAAGATCAAGCCCGGCGACCGCATCGCCTTCGACAGCCGCTTTATGGCGCTGGGCGAGAAGATGCTGCGCGGCAAAGCCTTCGACGACCGCGCCGGCTGTGCGCTGCTGGTCGATGTGCTGCGCGGCGGGCCGTACCCGGTCGATGTACTGGCGGCCTTCACCGTGCAGGAAGAGATCGGGCTGCGCGGCGCGCTGGTGGCCGCCCGTGCGTTAGCGCCGGATGTCGCGCTGGTGCTGGAAGGCACCACCGCCCACGATGTCCCTGATCCAAAGGCGGAAGCCGACGACGCGATCGCGGTGAACCCCGGCTGTCGGGTCGGTGACGGCCCCGCGCTAACGGTCATGGATCGCAGCATGATCGTCAACCCGACGCTGTTGGCGTTTCTGCGGGCCACCGCCGACTCAGCGGGCATCCCGTACCAGATCAAAACGCAGTTGGGCGGCGGCACCGACGGCGGCGCGATTCACCTGGCCAACGGCGGCACCCGCACGGGTGTGATCTCCGTGCCCTGCCGCTACATTCACAGCCCGGCGGCGCTGCTGCACCGCGACGATTACGACAACACACTGCGCCTGATTCAAGCGGCGCTCCAGCAGATGACTCAGGAGGTGCTGCGATGATCAAGCAGGTGCGAATGATCGTTGCGATCTTGATCGGGCTGATCCCGGCGTTGACGACTGTGTACGCCGAACCGGAACGGATCGCCGCCATTGAGGATCAGCTCCGCGTGGCGGTGGCGGCGCTGCCAGGGATGCGCGCCGTCCTTGAGGTGGAGGCGGTGCCTGTTGCGGGGGACGGCGACCGCTTCACCGTCGCGGTCACTTACCAGACCGAAGAACTCAGCGAATTTGGCTACCACGCCGAGATCGTTGATGTGTTCCAGGTCATCGGGGCGGCGGTCGAAGCGGGTGAGCTGGACGACATCGACGCGGTGACGGTGCTGCCTGCGGTCGTGTTTGGCGAGATGGTCGAACCTATCGAACGCCTGCGCGCTTCGGTAGAAATGATCGAGGCGCTGGCGCGCGGGGCGGTGACGCGCTCGGCCTTCCTGGTGGATCTGGAACGGGCACCGGGCGCACATCAGCAAGCGCCGCCCGCAGGGGACAATATCTGAACTTTTATGTGTTGAGTGTTTGGACAAGAAACGGTAGATCATGGCGAAAAAATCCTCCAAAAAAGAACAACCGGATGCCGCAGCCACGATACCCCAGCAGATCGATATTGGCCCACCGCCACCAGAATTGGGCGAGGGTGATCAGGCCCCGCAGGTTTGGCGGGTGGGCGAATTCTTCGTGCTGTTTGACGCGATGGCGGAGATGAGCCGGATCGTTTCGGTCGTCTCGCGCACGGCAGTTGAACACCGCGGCCCCTTGTCAGAGGCGTTGGCGGTCGCCGAAGCGCTGGACACCGCTGAAACCGATGGCAAGCCACTTTACCCACGGAAATCGGCCAACCTGAAGGACAGAGCCTTCATCGATCGCGGGATTGAAGTGATGGCTGAGTGGTTCGGTGGGGCCGACGCCACCCCGCCCGATATTGAAGACATTTACTTTGCAGCGCGCGGCGACGTGATCAACGACTTGATCAAGCCGCCGAAGAAGAAAGACTAACCGAGGAGCAAGCAACGGTGAACGATTTGATCAAACGGCTCGTCGAGGCGTGGGGGCCAAGCGGCTATGAGCATCAGGTGCGGGCGTTGATTCAGGCGGAAGTGGCCGACCTCGCCGACGAGATCAGCACCGACCCGCTCGGCAATCTGATCTGCCGGGTGGGCAGCGGCGGCCCCAAAGTGATGATCGCCGCGCACATGGACGAGATCGGCCTGATGACGATGTTCGCCGAACCGCAGAGCGGCTACCTGCGTTTCGCGGGGATTGGCGGGCTGCTGCAAAACACGCTGATGGGCAGCCGCGTGCGCTTTGAGGATGGCACTATTGGCGTGATCGGCGTGGAAGACCCAGCCAGCGCGCGCACCAACAACCCGGATCTGACGCAGTTTTTCATCGATGTCAGCAGCGGCGCGTCGGCGAATGGGGCACCTGCCATCCAGCCGGGCAGCCCAGCGACGTTCTGGCGTCCGCTGGAAGCGCGCGGCACCCGGCTGATCGCCAAGTCGATGGATGATCGCATCGGCTGTGCGGTCGCCATCGAAACGATGCGGCAGCTCGCCAAGCAAACGCCGAATGAGGTCTACTTCGTGTTTACGGTGCAGGAAGAGGTCGGTTTACGCGGTGCGCGTCCGTCGGCCTACAGCATCGACCCGGACATCGCCATCGCGCTCGATGTGACGCTGACCGGCGACCTGCTGCGGGCCAGCAAAATGGCCGTCAAGTTGGGCGGCGGCGCTGCGATCAAGCTGCACGATAACGGGCTGGTGGTGCCACCCGCCATCCGCGATTGGATGGTCGCGCGCGCCGAAGCCGACGGCATTCCGTATCAACTGGAACTGCTCACGGGCGGCACCACTGACGCGGCGGGTGTGCAGACCACGCGCGCTGGGGTGCCCAGCGGCTGCATCTCGATTCCGTGCCGCTTCTTGCACACCACCAGCGAAACCGTCGATGTGGCAGATGTGGAAGCCTGCATCCGGCTGCTCACTGGCCTGCTGCGCCACCCCGCCACCCTGCCAAACTAAGCTGCACCCCAGCAGCGCTCACCGTAGCGCCAACCACTGGGCGATCTCGCGCGAGATCGCCCAAATTTACGTTTTATCGATTCTGTGTGGGCAAGATTTACGACACCATCAATTACCACCCGCTCAAGCGGCGTGGTTTCCAGCACAGAGGTTTCTATGAAAAACCGTTAGAAAATACCGACTTGTCTAAAGGTTCGGGGTGTGCTTCACTACAAGTAAACCTTTTATCGAGCACCAGAATAACTGACAACGCACAAGTGGACAGCCTGAGCCTACAGCAGGGTGTGCTTCCAGGCTGATAACGAACCGAAACAACGGATAAGACAACTCACATGTCTCAACGACAACCGTCTCTGGAGGATTTCGCGCTGCTGGCCGAAGTGTCGGAGATGCTCACCGTCCTCGATCAACAGCGAGTGCTGGATCGGATCATCGAAGCGTCAGCGCGTGCGGTCGGGGCCGAACAATCGAGTTTGCTGCTGAATTTGGGCGATAACGAGGATTGGCGGCAAATCTTCATCGGCTACTTCCCCGACCCACAAGGTGGCGGCGGCCACGCCCCAACGGTGCAGCTCGCGGGCGATGCGGTGAGCGCGGGGCTGCCCGGTTGGGTGATTCAGGCGAAGAAAGCGGCCATCGTCACCGACACGCACACGGATGCCCGCTGGCAGCCTATCCCCGGCACCAACCCACAGGCGCGGTCGGCGCTGGCGGTACCGTTCATCTACAGCGGCGAAGTGCTGGCGGTGCTCACGCTGGTGCATTCGCAGCCAAAGTACTTTGAAGAGTATCATCAACAACTGCTGACCATCGTGGCGAACCAGGCGACGGTGGCGGTGCGCAATGCACAGTTGTTCAACCGGATGTTGGAGCAGCAGCAGCAGCTTCAGGCGATGCTGCTCGCCATGCCAGATCTACTGTTGGTGTTGGACGAAAGCGGCACCATCATGCTGCTCAATGACCCGGCTGAGCAGTTCCTCAACAGTGGCGGCGAGGGCGGGCGCGGTGGGGGCACGTTGCTGGGCCGCCCGCTCAGCGATTTCGCCGCTGCCGACAGCACCATCGCCGAGGTGTTGGCCTGGCTGCGCGCGGGGTTGGCGGGCGATACGCTGGACTTTGAGGTGCGCTCCGCTGAACGCCGCCGCGATTTTCTGGGGACGGTGTCGCTGTGGGCCAGCCCCATCAGCGGCAAACACGGTTACGTCATCGTGATGCGCGATGTCACGCAGCTCCGCGACCTGGATCGGTTCAAAAATGAGGTGCTGCACCTCGCGTCGCATGATCTGCGCAGCCCGCTCGCGCTGATCGTGGGGTACTGCAACCTCATCGAGTTGGATACGCCAGAAGATTCGCCAGTGCGCGCCCATTTGCAGGTCATCCTGCGCACCACCCACCGCATGGATAACCTGCTGAATGCGCTGGTGCGCGTCGAGAAGATTCGCAAGTCACCGCTGGAACTACACCAATCCATCGATTTTCACGCGCTTGTCAAAACGGCGGTCGCCAACCAGCTGCCCACGTATCAGAGCCGCCGCCAGACGATCACGACCGAACTCCAACTCGATGACGCGCCGCTCATCAGCCTGGACCCGGTGCTGATCGGCGAGAGCATGGAGAATTTGCTCAGCAACGCCAGCAAGTATTCGGCGGAAGGTGAGCGTGTCATCGTGCGGGCCGATTACGCGGATGGGCGCTTTCACTATATGGTAGAAGATCACGGCATTGGCATCCCAGAAGACGAACTGCCCGCGCTGTTCCAATCGTTTTACCGCACCCGCAGCGTCCGCGAAGAAAGTATCCCCGGCCAGGGCTTGGGCCTCAGCCTGGTGAAAACGATTGTGGAGCGGCACGGCGGCGATGTGTGGGTGGAAAGCGAAGAGGGGAAGGGCAGCCGCTTTGGGTTCTGGCTGCCATCCAACCCGACGGAGTCGTCCGCGCCCTGAGGCCCGCGGCGTGATCGCGGTGGCCTCCTGCCGTCAGCGACGAAGCAGGGCTAGCGCACCAAATGTGTTCTACATCTGTGGTCGTTTGTGACCCCAGTAGCGCCCTCACCCCGGTGCCCAGAAGCCGCATGGGTGATTTTGATGCAATCACCCTGAGCGACGAAGAGCCGCAGGTTGAAGCCGGGCACCCGCACAGCTATAATCGCGCTCTACTTGCGACCGCGCCTGCCGTCCCCTTTTTTGGGACGGGCGGCAACTTGCCGGAAGGTCGCCAGAAAGTCGAAGGAAGTTCGCTGGATGCCGATTAAAGACACTTTACTGGCGCGGCTTGCCAACCGGGAAGCGCGCATTGGGATCGTTGGGCTGGGGTATGTGGGGCTGCCGCTGGCCGTGGAGTTCGCGGAAGCCGGGTTCACCGTCATCGGCGTGGATGTGAGCGCCGACAAAGTCGCCCGCATCAACCAGGGCGAAAGCTATGTCCCGGACATCCCTTCGGAGCGGTTAGCGCCGTTGGTGGCGGCGGGGCGTCTGCACGCGACGGACGACTACGACGCGCTGCGGCAGGCCGATGCTGTCAGCATTTGTGTGCCGACGCCGCTGCGCAAAACCAAAGACCCAGACATGTCCTACGTGATCGAAGCGATGGCCCAGATCGCGGCCATCTGCCACGAAGGCATGTTGATCGTGCTGGAAAGCACGACCTACCCCGGCACCACGCTCGAGATCATTTTGCCGCGCCTGCTGACCAACGGGTTCCGCGCCGGGGAAAATGTGTTTGTCGCGTTTTCGCCGGAACGCATCGATCCCGGCAATCAGCACTACAGCGTCCGCAACACGCCGAAGGTCGTTGGTGGGGTGACGCCAGTATGTACCGAGGTGGCGTCGGCGCTGTACAGCACAGCGGTTGATCATCTGGTGCCGGTTTCCTCGCCCACCTCGGCAGAGATGGTCAAGCTGCTAGAAAACACCTTCCGCGCGGTGAACATTGCGCTGGTCAACGAGATGGCGCTGATGTGTGATAAGCTGGGCGTGGATGTGTGGGAAGTCATCCACGCCGCCGCGACCAAGCCGTTCGGATTCATGCCGTTTTACCCAGGGCCGGGGCTGGGCGGGCACTGCATCCCCGTCGATCCGCATTATCTGAGCTGGAAACTGAAGACGCTCAATTACAACGCGCGCTTCATCCAACTGGCGAGCGAAATCAACACCTCCATGCCGGAGTATGTGGTCGATAAAGTCGTTGATGCGCTCAACGACGACTGCAAAGCCGTGCGCGGTTCACACATCGTCGTGATCGGGGTGGCGTACAAGCCGAATGTTGACGACACGCGCGAAAGCCCGGCGCTCGATGTCATCAGTTTGCTGCATGAGCGCGGCGCACACATCAGCTATCACGATCCGTATGTGCCGAAGCTGTACATCGACGCGCAGGTCAAGCTGGTGTGCGCGCCCTACAGTACAGATCTGTTAGAAAGTTCCGACTGCGTGGTGATTATTACCAATCATCGCGCCTACGACTGGCAGCACATGCTGGATCACAGTAAACTGATTGTCGATACTCGTCACGCGACCGCCGCCGTGCAGGGGCGCGCGCGGGTGGTCAACTTGTAACCTGCGACACTATCCATGTACAAGACCCTATGTACAGACGAAGGAACCTCGCCATGGAGATGCCTGCTGACCTGAGAACTTTGCCGCCGGAAGCTTTAAGCATCCTGCGCTTTTTCGGCACACAGGGCCTTGACGACGCCTTCCACGCCGACGACATCATCCAGGGGTCGGGGTTGAGTCCGCGCGGATTTGGCAAGGGCATCCGGCGGCTGGTGACCAAAAACTACGCCCAGATGAGCGCCGATCAGGTCTATCGGCTCACCGAGACGGGCCAGAATGGTGTGGGCGACCTGCAAACGTATGATCGGGCGGCCCCGCAGGAAGCGCCCAAACCCGCCGCGCGCCCGCGCTTTCTGCGGCGGCGGGTGGTGTTGGTGACCCCGCAGCGGCTGCTGGCCGGGCAGCCGACCCACGTCTACATCGGCTTTGATGACGCGGCGGAAGCAGCGCTGCTGGGCGAGCCGGTCTACTTGCAAACGCGCCTGACCGTCCTGCACGGCGAACCGGAAGCCCCGGTTGATGTCCCGGTGCGGCTGGAAAATCGTGCGGTGCAGCAAACCTTTGAGGTCACCGCTGGGCGCTTCCGGCAGATTCGCCTGCGCATCGAAGTCTCGCAGCTCAGCGACGACACGGGCCAGTACGAATACTGCGGCGGCATGTACGTCGATTTGCCGGTGAGCGCCAAAAACCCTGAAGCAGCGCTCACCGCGTACGCCGCCGACGTGAGCATCCAGACGACGTAGCGCCGCCTCACTGTGTGAACCGTTTGCCGAGCGCGTCGCCTTCTGCCAGCAGCGCATCACAGGCTGCTGTGCTGCGGCATTCGGCGTAAATGCGCAGCACGGGTTCGGTGCCGCTGGGGCGGATGAGCAGCCAACTGCCATCGCCGAGATAGAATTTCACGCCGTCGCGGGTATCGACGCGCACCACCGTCTCGCCGATCATGGTGGATGGGGCGTTGTCGGCCAGTGCCGCGACCAACTGCTTTTTGGGCCGCTGCTGCGCCACTTTCACATCCAGGCGCGCGTACATGGCCGGGCCGCAGTCGGCTTGCAGCGCTGCCACGATCTCGTGGATTGGGGCTTGGTTCACCGCCATGATCTCCATGAGCAGCAAGCCCATCAAAATGCCGTCGCCTTCGGGGATGTGGCCGCGAATGCTGATGCCGCCGCTCTCCTCGCCGCCGATGAGCACGTCCTCGCGCATCATCAAATCGCCAATGTAATTGAAGCCGACCGGCGTCTCATGCAGCTTGAGGTTGTGCTTCTGCGCCAGCGTATCGAGCATCAGCGTCGTCGAGATCGTCTTGACGACATCGCCGCGCTGGCCTTTGTGCTCCACGAGGTGGCGCAGCGCCAACGCCATGATATGATGCGGATCGATAAAGTTGCCGCGCGCGTCAATCGCGCCGATGCGATCCGCGTCGCCGTCGGTGGCGATCCCGAAATCGGCTTGTGAGCGCTGCACCGCCGCCACCAACTCATTAAGGTGGCGCATGATCGGTTCGGGGTGGATGCCGCCGAAGCCGGGGTTGAGCGCACCGCGAATCTCATGCACTTGGGTGCGCGTGCGCTGGAGAATATCACGGAACGCGCCGCGCCCCGCGCCCCACATCGCATCGGTGACCACGTTGAGGTGGCCTTCCGAGATCAGGTCGAGATCGACCAGCGTGCTGAGGTGCTGATAATACGGCCACGACGGGTCGAAGCGGCGGATCAAACCGTCTTCGGTCGCCTGCTGGTAATCCATGATGTTGGGGCCGCGCGCTTCGGCTTCCATGGTCGCGAGTTCTTCCTCAATCAGCGCGCACTGTTCGGCGGTGGCGCTGCCGCCATACGTCGCTTTCAGCTTGAAGCCGTTGTAGCGCGGCGCATTGTGGCTGGCCGTGATCACGACCCCAGCGGCGGCGCATTTCTCTTTGACGTTGTACGAGATCGCGGGGGTGGGGGCATCGGTGCGCGTCAGCCACGTGACGATTTCGTTGCCAGCCAGCACACGCGCCGTCTCCATCGCAAACCGATCTGAGAGGAAGCGGGTGTCATAGCCAACGACGACTTCCGGCGGTGCGTCGCCGGTGTGTTGACGGTTGACGTGATCGGCGACGGCCTGCGCCACCGAGCGCAGGTTGGCGAACGTGAAGGTATCGGCGATGACGGCACGCCAGCCATCGGTGCCAAAACGGATCATAGGCGGTCAACGTCCTCTCTTGAGTCGACAAAGCTCAGTAACCAGCGCTGCGCAGATCAACGCGCTCCGCTTAGATCGGGCGCTCGCTGATGGCGGCCAGCCCGGTCGTCGCCATGATCTGCGCGATCTGATCGGCAGTCGGCTCCAGATCATGCAAAATCGTGAAGGGCAGGTCGTGTTGGCGCACATACTGCGGCAGGTCGCGGATCGTCTGGGAGATGTCCTCCGGGCGCGCCTGCCCCAGGCGCAGCCCTGCCGACATCAACGTATCGCGGATGTTGTTGATGTCCTGGTTGTGCAGCGCCATCGCCACCAGCAGACTCGGCCCCACCAGGTCAGCGTAGGGCATGGGGCGGCGGTCGCGGGTGGCGCGCGGCTCCAGCGCATAGGCAATGATCTGCTCGCTGCCTTCCTGCGCGCGGTTATGCCCAAGCTGGTTGGTGAGCTGCACCTCCATGCACACCAAATCCAGCAGGTTGCGCAGCGCCTCGACCTTGCCTTCGCCCACATCGTTGGCGATCCTGAACGCCTGCTGCGCGATCCCGGCCATCAAACTGGCGGCCCAGGGCATGAAGCGTTCGCTTGGGGGGTTGCGGTTGCGCTCGCTGGCGTAGCGCCAATCGAGCAGCCCGGTGACGATGGTCAACAGCTCGATGATGGCCGCGCCGCGCACGTGACGCGGTGCGTAACGGATGACTTCCCAGTCGATGAGGATCATGTTGGCCGGGCCAGTGGTCACATAATTGACCGTGCCATCGACGCGGGCGGCCACCAGCGCGGTGAAAAAACCGTCCTGGCTGAGCGACGTTGGGACGATCACCGAGGGCAGCTTGCGCGCCCAGCCGATGTATTTGGCGACATCGGAGACCAGGCCGCCGCCAACGCCGTAGACCACCCCCACGTCTTCGGGCAGCCCGGCGGCCAGCGAATCGAGATAGTCGCGGTCGACGCGGTTGGGTTCGGCCTGGATGGCGATGGGCAAGTTGAGGCGGGTGTTCACTTCCTCCCACGCGCGGGTGCCCGTCAGCAGCGCAACCGGGCGGGTTTCCTCGACAGTGGCGAGATCGCGGACTTCAATTTGCGGTAACGGCCAGATCGTTGACATTGTTAAACAAACCTCTGATGTGGCGTGCCCGCGACATGGCGGCGCGGGAGTTAGGACAGACAAAATTCGCGTGATTAGGCCAGCACTAAGTCCTAGATCATAGCACAAACTGCGCCCACCGCGCTCATTTTTTCCACTGTAGGGCAGGGTAATCGCTCCATATTCGATTGTTGGGTTTCAACGGTTCGCAAAGTCTCAGAAGTATTCATTCGTAGTAGATAGCATATTTTTCATGACTTGTGGCGCCCCGTTTTGAAACTGATTTTGATTTTGAAGCGATTGCCCCACCAAAATCCTTGCAGATCGTTGCGCATCCACACAAGCGCGGTATAATCAATCATGAGAAACAAATGAGAGGTGGTGAAGTGTTTGCCGCCCGTTTGAAAGTTAGGCGAAGGACTTGTCAACATGCTTGTAGTTCTGAGACGGTTTTTTTTGACGATGCTGCAAATCAGCCTGATAATCCTCGCCGTCCTCACCCTGCTGTTCTTCCTACAACGGCTGTCGGGCGACCCGGCGGCGGTGCTGGTTGGGCACAACGCATCGCCGGAACTCATCGCCGCCGTCCGCGCCGAGATGGGCCTCAATGATCCGCTGCCGCAGCAATATGCTGTGTTCATGAGCCGCGCGCTGCAACTGGATTTCGGCGAATCGACGCGCTTTCAAGCCCCGGCCTTAGATCTCGTGCTGCAACGCTTCCCCAATTCGCTGCTGCTGGCGCTGAGCGCGCTGGCCCTGGCGGTGCTGGTGGGGCTGCCGCTGGGCATTTACGCGGCCATCTATCATGACCGGCCTGACGGCAAAGTGATCAACATGCTGACGGGCGTTTTGCAAGCGATGCCGAGTTTCTGGTTGGGCTTGCTGCTGCTGCTGATCTTTTCAGTGCATTTGCGCTGGGTCGGCAGTGTGGCCCACCTGGAAGACAACCTGCTCAAGCGTATGGCGCTGCCAACGATCACCCTGGCCGCGTTTTACACCGCCCGGCTCATCCGGATGGTGCGCAGCGGTCTCATCGAGACGCTGCATCAGCCTTACGTGCTCACAGCGCATTCTAAGGGGCTGATGCCGCGCAACGTGCTGTTTATCCACGCGCTGAAAAATGCGCTGCTACCGATCATCGCTCTGGTCACGCTGGATCTGTCGCTGATGATCGGCGGTTCGATCATCGTGGAGACGCTGTTTTCGTACAGCGGCATGGGTGAACAAATGGTGCGCGCGATCTTCAACCGCGACTACGCACTAGTGCAAGCGAGTGTCTTTGTCATCGCCACATTTGTGGTGTGCATCAACATGGCGTCGAACGCGCTGTACGGCTTTGTCGATCCGCGCGTCAGAGAGGGGCGGGTAACCGCGTGAATATCAACACACTCAATCGGCCAATCGAGATCACAGCACCCGTGCGCAGCGCACCACGCAAGCACAAGCGCGCGCAACGGCGTGATTGGCGCTGGCTGCGCCGCTATCGCGGCGGGCTGGTGGCCGCGGGGCTGCTGACGATCATCGTGCTGCTGGTGGCGCTCGCGCCGCATATTACGCCGCATGACCCAACTGGCGGCATGAACCTGCAAAGTCGCTTTATCCCGCCGTTCTGGCAGGCGGGCGGCACGCTCCTGCATCCGCTGGGCACCGATAACCTGGGCCGCGATGTGCTGGCGCGCACGCTTTACGGCGGCCAGATCTCGCTGGGCGTGGCCTTCATCGCCAGCTCGCTGGCGTCGCTGCTGGGCATCACCGTTGGGGTGATCAGCGGTTACGTTGGCGGCCTGCCCGACCGTGCCCTGATGCGCTTGACCGATATTTGGGTGGCGTTTCCGTTTTTGGTGCTGGCGTTGGCCGTGATTGCCGTCGTCGGCAGCAGCCCGCCGATCCTGATCGCGTTGATGACGCTGTCCGGTTGGGTCTATTCGGCGCGCGTCACACGGGCGCAGACGCTCAAACTCCGCCAAACAGATTATGTGGAAGCCGCTGTCGTGCTGGGCGCGCCGCCCGCGCAGATCGTGTGGCGGCACATCATTCCTGGCATCATCTCCGTCAACATTGTGCTGTGGACGCTGACCTTCGGCACACTCATCATCGTTGAGAGCAGCCTGAGCTTTATCGGGCTGGGTGTCAACCCGCCAACACCGTCCTGGGGCAACATGCTCAGCGACAGCCAGACGTATCTGCAAGACGCTTGGTGGCTTTCGGTTGTGCCGGGCCTGGCGCTGATGCTGACGGTGCTGTGCGTTAACGCAGTAGGCGATGCGCTGCAAAAACTGGCCGCGCGTCACCTGGATGCGTAATTAAACTAGCTTGTTGGCTCTGTAGTTAGAGATACGCACTACACATCGACGCATGGCGCTGCGGATGGCGTTTGCTCTGCACAGAGTAAGCAAATTTCAAATATACATAGGGAGAAACACGCATGTCTAATGGCATCAGCCGCCGCGATTTTATCAAACTGAGCGGCGCGACTGCCGGCATGTTCCTAACCGCGCGCGGTTTGGGACAGTTCGCACCTGTGCTTGCGCAGGAAGACGCAGCGCTGGCGACGCATGTCACCATCGGCAACACCAGCATCCAACCCAATCTCAGCCCATTTTTCCAGACCTATTTCCAGGCCCGCCAGATTTACGACACGCTGATCGAAACCAACGCTGCCGGCGATTTGCTGCCGGGGCTGGCGGCGGAATGGAACCGCACCGAGCCGACGGTGTTGGAAATGCGCCTGCGCGATGACGTTTTCTTCTCCAACGGCGAACGCTTCACAGCCGCGTCGGTGGCGTTCACCATGAATCACCTGATGACGGTGGGCATGGCGAATATCGGTGCCTATCAAATCCCGCTGACCGACCTGAACCTGCTGCCGCTGTTCAGCCCAACGGGCGAGATGCTGGCACCGCCCCTCTTCGGCCCAGACAGCATCGAGGTTATCGACGATACCCATCTCGTGATCCGCACCGCGCGCCCGGATCCGATCTTGGAAAAACGGCTGTCACGGCTGTTCATTCTGTCGGAGCAGTATATGACAGAATCCGGCGGCGACCTGACCAGCGGGGCGGTCGGCACCGGGTATTTCCGGGTGGCGGACTGGGTGCCGGGCGAACGCATCGAGTTTGAAACCTGGGAAGGCAATTGGCGCGGCAATTTCCCGCTGCAAACGGCCACCTACGTCACGGTCGGCGATTTGCGCACGGCGCTGCTGGCGGGCGATATTGACATCGCGCAGAATCTGTCGCCCGATGTGGCGCGCGTGATGGTTGACAGCGGCGAGTTTGCCGTCACGTCCAAACCGGGGCTGGCGACGGAAGTCGTGCGCTTCTTCCCGGAAACGACCCCGGCGCTGCAAAACCCAGATGTGCGCCGCGCGCTGAATCTGGCCGTCAACAAAGAGGAGTATAACGCCATCATCCGCGCTGGCTTCGGGCGGCCAACTACGGGCCAACTCTTGCAGCCGGGTATGGATGGCTACAACGAGACTCTGGAAGCCTTCCCCTACGACCCCGCCGAAGCGCAGCGCCTGTTGAGCGAGGCCGGCTATGCCAATTTGGAATTGTCCTTTGGCGCGCCCAACACCCTCCGCGCCGACGCCGAAGCCATCGCTGGGTATCTGGAAGCGATTGGCGTGCGCATCAGATTGGAAACACCCGACACCGGCACGATCATCAGCGAGATGCTTACGGGTACCGAACGCAACCTGATTCTGGCTGGGGCGCAGTATTCTACCCTGGGCGACTGGACACAAGCCATGATCGCCATTGACCCGACGACGCTGCCGCCGGGCGCGCCCGTCGAGTTTGACAACGCGCGCTTCGTCGAACTCAACCAGGAGATCAAGCTGGCCCAAGATGCCGATACGCGCAACGCCTTGATCCGCGAAAATGCCGCCCTGATGCGTGACGAAGCGGCCCTGCTTTATCTGTCGTGGGTGGATTTCTACTTCGTCCATACGCCGCAGGTCGTCGCCATGACCTTAAACCTGGATAACTCGCCGCAGTTGTTCAGCATTGAGATGCTGGCTTAAGAGTCCGTTCGCGCCTGCCTTTGTGAGGGAGTTGCTCCGGCGGCTCGTCGGGGGCATTTCCCCGGCAAGCGGGTTCCCTCACCTGAGATCCACCCTTTGGTGGATCTCAGGCGACACGCACAGCCGATCACCACGGGGTACATGGGCATCAGCGCGCGTCTTTGCCC
>JAADYY010000023.1 GCA_010092805.1 Chloroflexota bacterium
CGATTACATCAATCAAATTGAGCACAACCAGCAATAATAGTACAATGAATATGACAGCGAGTTGTAAGAAAGAAAACGGCCTTGAACCTGACGTTAGATTTGATGATTATGAGCGGTGTTGATGATGGGCAGGTGCTCAATTTTGCCACCGAAAGCGGCGATGGGCTTATGGGCGACGATAACTGGACGATCACGCTGGGGCGGCGTGAAGGCAACGATGTCTGCCTGCGCAATGACACCTACGCCTCACGCTATCACGCGCGACTGAGTTGGCAGGATCGGCGCTGGTGGTTGGAAGACTGCACCAGCAAAAACGGCACATACATCGAAGGCGCGACAGAAGATGTGCGCGTGGAAGGCACCATTGCGCTTGAACCCGGCCAGTTGTTCCGCATCGGGCGCACCTGGCTGCGCATCCAAGCGGCGGGGTTGGCGGAGTCATGACCACACACATCGGGCTTCGTGACATTCTGATCAACGCACGTCAGGAATCATTCCGGATGCAGCATTACTTCCTGGGTGTGGAGCATCTGTTCATCGCGCTGCTGGAAATTCAGGGGGGGTTGGCCAGCAGCATCCTTGAAGAGCACGGCCTGACCGCACGCTACGTCATCGATGCCATCCGGCGGCACGCCGGCAAAGGATCGCAGCAGCGGTTGTGGGCCGGAATGCCCAACAGCCCACGCGCCGACGTTGTGCTGGGGATCGCGAATGATTTGGCGCTGGAAGATGGGCGCGCCGAGATCAATGAGCGTGACTTGCTGATCGCGATCCTCGATGAGCATGACAGCATTCCCGTGCGGATTCTACGCAAACTTGATCTCGACATCGACCATCTGCTCAAGGATGTCAGCGAACGCACCCCTAACTACCTGCCGCGCCAACCCCACCTGCGGACCACGTATGCTGAGATGTTCGACGGTGCTGCGCCGCTCAGCGACGCCCAACTCTTGATCTTGCGCCGCATGTTTTACGGCTACGATCAAATTCGCATTGAGCAGCGGCTCACAGGCGGCTACACCGAAGCGGCGATCCTCGTCGTCACGCCTATCAATGCCGATAATCTCGAGGACGCTTCGGTTGTCGTCAAAATCGATCACGCGGACATCATCCTGGACGAAGCCCAGCGCTATGATCTGCACGTCAAAAACTCACTGCCGCCGCTGACTGCCCGGTTAGAGGAGCGCCCGACGACGGCAGAAACCAGCGATCTGGCTGGGCTGAAATACACGTTCATCGGCGATTCGAACAGCACCGCGCCCAATCTGCGCATCGCGGCCAAAGATCTGGGGGTGAATGCGCTCGGCGATTGGCTGCACGAGGAACTGTATCCCTACTTCGGGCGCACCTGGTGGCAGCAGCGCCGACCGTTTCGGTTTCAGGTGTGGAGCGAATACGATTGGCTGCTGCCGCCCGTCCTCACCCTAGAGTATCTGCCGGATGCTGAACCGCCCGGCGACAGCTATCTGATCAAAGACCCGGTGCGCCGCGAGCGGCTGAAGCTGGCCGAATATGGCGATGTGGTCGTGATCGAGAATTTCGTTGTGCAGCGCGTCCACCGCGACAAAGACGCCATCCAATTGGCAATTGGCAAAGGGACAGAGGTGGCGCGCCGCGCCTACAAAATCGAAGTCATTGGCATGAATCTGGCGCAAAATGCCTACTATCGCGGCGAGGTCGTCGATCAACTGATCGGGCGTGTATGGAAAACCCGCAGCGAGCAATTGTTCCATGCGGCCAGCGCGCTCGACCCAGACTTCGACTTACAGGAAGAATTGATCCCAGGGATCCCTGGGATCGACAAGCTGCCCAACCCGATCTTCGCTCACGAAAAGCTGCTGGATCGCTATGTAAACGGTTCGCTCAGCAAGATTCACGGCGATTTGCACCTCGGCAACATTCTCATGGGGCCAAACCGCAGCGCCTTCCTCATCGATTTCGCCAACACGCGCAACGGTCACACACTATTCGATTGGGCCTCGCTGGAGATCAGTTTGCTGAGCGATGTCGTGATGGCTGTCACCGATGGCAGTTGGGATTCGGCGCGGCAGGTGGCGCATTACATGCTCACAATCGATGACGAAGACAAGTCCGCCGCAGACGCCGATGCACGCCTCCTCACCGCATTGGACAGCGTGATCGCCGTGCGCGAGATCGCCTTTGATTGTCTGGCGCGGCCCAACCACTGGTCAGAGTATCACATCGCGTTGGCGCTGTGCAGTATGCGCGCGATCACCTGGGACACCATGCCGCGCGCCGGTCGCCGCTTGATGTTTCTGCTCGCAGCATTGGCCATCAAGCTCTCGACGACGTTGGGGGGGCGCAGCAGCTCAATGGATACCGTCGAAGACAGCGACCTGACCGACCTCGCCGACACAGGACGCCCACCGCTCTGATGGGTTTCGGTTGATCAAAGCCGGGCGAGCACCGCTTCCGTGATCTCCGTCGTGCTGGCAACCCGGTCGTCAGGGCCAGCGATGTCAGCGGTGCGCAACCCAACGGCGAGGGCACCCTCAACGGCGCGTTCGACGGCCTGCGCTTCGGCTTCCAAGCCCAGGCTGTAGCGCAGCAGCAGTGCCCCACTTAAGATCGCGGCGATGGGGTTGGCTTTGCCCTGCCCCGCGATGTCTGGCGCTGACCCGTGTACGGGTTCGTAGAGACCAAACGTGCCATCGCCAAGCGAAGCCGACGGCAGCATCCCCAACGATCCAGCGAGCACCGACGCCTCGTCGCTGAGAATGTCGCCGAACATGTTGCCCGCGACGATCACATCAAAGCTCGCTGGGCGGGTGAGCAGATGCATCGTGCAGGCATCCACGAGGAGATGTTCGAGTTCGACATCCCCGAAATCTTCGTGCAGCTTGACGACCGTGCGCCGCCACAACCGCATCGAGGCGAGCACGTTGGCTTTATCGACCGATGTCACGCGCTTGCGCCGCCCTTGCGCTGCCCGAAACGCGATGCGCGCCACCCGCTCGACCTCCGCGACGCTGTAGATCTGCGTGTCGTAGGCGGTATCGCCGTCGCCCTGTTCTTGGCGCGGCCCAAAGTAGATACCGCCCGTCAGTTCGCGGACGAACAACATATCCACGCCCTCAAGCAGATCGGCGCGCAGCGGGGTATACCGTGCCAGCGCTGGGTAGGCTTTCACTGGGCGCAGATTGGCGTACAACCCGAAGTGCTTGCGAATGCCGAGCAGCCCCTGCTCCGGGCGGACGCTGGCTGTTGGGTCATCCCACTGCGGCCCACCGACAGCGCCC
>JAADYY010000024.1 GCA_010092805.1 Chloroflexota bacterium
GCAGCGCGCATTATAGCAGCAAATCGGGCGGCGCAAAATTCCCGATTTTTGCGCGGCGCGCAGTGGTTTGACGCCGCAAAGCCGTGCTATAATAGCCGCCTGAGCGCGTCATGAGCGCCGGATGATAGATTTAGATGCTAGACCCAGGTGCTAGATAACGAGGCGAACCGATCAGCGCCAAACCGATATTTGACTCCACCCAACTTGCCCAACTTGCCCAACCGCTCAGGTGGCGGGCTGTGCTGCTGATCGCGCTGCTGGTCGCGATTGGCGCGCCGCACGGCGCGGCACAGCCGGCGAACCTGTTGCGCAACGGCGATTTTGAAGCGGCCTTCCCGGCAGCCAGCGCCGACACCGCCATCAGCCTGCCGGAGGGCTGGGACGTGTGGATCGCGGAGACGCGCACCGATGTGTGGATGAACCAGCCACCGCAGATCAGCGCGCACGGCGGCCCCGACCCGGCACCTCAGCGCGGCGATCAAGCGGTGCGGCTGCGCCAAACCAACGCGACTTTCAGCGCCGCACTCTACCAGCAGGTGACCGTGCCCGCCGACGTTGATGTCCAAGCGGGTGCCTATGCCTACCTGCACACCTGCACGCCAGATCCGGCAGACGCGGCGGACGCGCGTTGCCCATCGTCGCCGGAGTCGGGGGCGTTCGTGCGCATCGGCATTGACCCAGCCGGCGGCACCAACCCCATCGATCCAGCGGTGATCTGGTCGGCCACCGCGCGCCCGCACGATGCGTGGGCACAGCTTGCGGTCAGCGCGACCGCCGCGGGCGACACGGTGACGATCTTCCTCAATGTGTCGCAGCAGTGGCCCACCGCGATCAACCGTGTCTACTGGGATGACGCCGTCCTGCTCACAGGGGATGTGGCCCGCACAGTGGGGGAAGCGGCCAGCGGCGCGCTGGTCGAGTTCCCGGCGCTGCCCCCCGCCGCCGAGTCCGCCGATCAACCGGAAGCTGCCGAACCGAGCTACCCGCCCGGCACGCTGATCCATGTGGTGCAGCCGGGCGAGACGCTCGACAGCGTCGCCATCGATTATGGGCTGACACGCGCCGATCTGCTGGAACGGAACACCATTCCGAACCCCAGCCTGATTCGCATCGGCCAGCCGCTTGTCATCCGCTTCAGTGAAACCGAACGCCAGGCGGCCAGCACACCCGGCGATCTGGGGCGGCGGCTGCTGGCCGACCCGCCGCGTGTCGATCCTATCGCGCAGGCGCAGCCGGCACCCGTCGTCTCGGCGGAAACGGGCGCTGTCGCCCCCAGCATCGATCCTGCGCCGCAGCGCGCCGCGATCTGCGCACTGATCTTTGAGGATCTCAATCAGAATCGGCTGTGGGAAACCAGCGAGGCGCGCTTGGCGGGCGGCCTGCTCACGGTGCGCAGCCCGGTGATCAACCGTGACCACACGACCACCGGGGCCGACGAACCGGTCTGCTTCGCTGACCTGACAGCGGGGGCATATGTGGCGGCGGCGACGGCCCCGCCCGGCTATGGCCTCACGACGCCGGATCAGTTGCAGGTGCGGGCGCTGCCGGGCGAAACCATCACGGTGACGTTTGGCGCGGCCCCCGGCCTGGAGCCGGTCGCGCTGCCTGCCGCCGACCCCGGCGCGCTCACAGAGGTGCTGGTGGACGCGCCAGCCGCGCGGCGCACGCTGCCGTTCTTCGATATTTTGGGGCTGCTGGCCTTCGGGCTGGCGGGCGTGACTCTGGTTTTTGGGCTGGGGATCGCGCTGCTGCTGCGGCGGCGCTGACATCAGCCGGTGCCTGACGGCGCTGGCCCACACTGATCACGTTTGAGTCGACGAGACGAATTTCGATGAAGCGAATCGCATTGCTGACACTTGCGCTGCTGCTGACGGCCCTCACCGCCGCCGCTCAGCCCGCCGAACACGGGGAATTTTGGGTGCAGATTTTCACCGACAGCAACGGCAACGGCATCCGCGACGCGGGCGAACCGCCGCTGCGTACGGGCGTCGTGGTCGATTTGCATGATCATGACGGCGTGATCATCGCCAGCCAGGTGATCGATGAGGTGCCGCAGACGCTGCGCGACCGCGGCTTGATCGGCTTTGAAAACCTGCCGCCGGGCGATTACACGATTGTGGTCACCACGCCGGATGTCGATGCGACGACGGCTTCGCGCTTCGACGCCACGATCATCATCGGTGAGGTGCCAACCGTGTTTGAATACGGCGGCACGCCCAACGATGCCACGCCCGTCGAATTCGCCGCGCCGCCCCTGACGCTGGCCGATGTCGAGGCGCGCGAGCAGATCGCGCGGGTGGCGCTGGCCGGGATCGGCGCGATGCTGTCCTCGGCGGTGATGACGGTGCTGGGCATCCTCATCTACTTCATGCTGCGGCGGCGCGCGGCGCGGGCGCACCGCCTACAGTACGCCGAGGTCACGCGCACGGTGCGCCCCGTCGATCCGAATCTGCCGCGTTAGCCTGCGCGATCCCCTACGGGGATCGCCAGCGCCGCGACCTCCGGGTGGCGGAAGCAGTCAACGGTGTGATCGTTGACCATGCCGATGGCCTGCATCATCGCATAACAGATCGTGGGGCCGACGAATTTGAAGCCGCGCCGCTTGAGATCCTGGCTCATCTGCGCGGCGACGGGCGTGATCGCGGGCACGTCGTCGCGTTTTGCCCACTGATTCTGCGTCGTGCGGCCATCAACGAAGCCCCACAGATAATCGGCGAAGCTGCCCACTTCGTCCTGGATCGCCAGCACGCGCTTGGCGTTGTTGACCGCCGCTTCGACCTTCTGGCGGTTGCGGACGATGCCCGGATCGCCCAGCAGCGCCGCGATCTTGTGTTCGTCATAAGCCGCCACGACCGCCGGGGCGAAGCCGTCGAAGACGACGCGGTAATGCTCCCGCTTGCGCAGGATCGTCAGCCAGCTTAGCCCGGCCTGCGCCCCCTCCAAACAGATGCGCTCGAACAGCGCGGTGTCGTCGTGGCGGATGGGCACACCCCATTCCGTATCGTGGTACTGGACATACAGCGGGTCGTCCTGCTTGACCCAGGCGCAGCGCGTCACAGCCATCGGATCACTTTCGTGGATCACTTCCATGATCACTTCCAGATTCGCTTCGCTCGCACGCTCACCATGCGAAGATTTGTTCTAGCCCCCAGTATACCACACCCCAGCGATCTGCCAGCGGCCAGCGTTAGTCGATGGGCGC
>JAADYY010000190.1 GCA_010092805.1 Chloroflexota bacterium
CGGGATCAAACCCGCCGGTTGTGCCACCATACCCACTGCTCACCAACAGGCGCTCCTGTAGATACCAGGGTGCCAACAGCAGCGCGATCACCGCTTGCGCCGCGATCCATCGCAGCAGAGTCCGAACCGACCGATGATAGATCAGCAGCACATAAATGTTGACCGCGGCCACAGCGAATAATTCCAAATAATAGACATAGGCCGCCAGCGCCGCCGCCACAATGTACAGCAGCCAATTGCGCCATCCATCTTTTTCGAGCGCGCGCAGCGCCAACCACACCGCTAACGGACTCAGAACCGCCCAGATCGCATAATTGCGCGCATCCTGTGCGTGCCAAATTTGGTATGGATTGATGGCCCATAACAAGGCGGCCAGTATGCCCAGCGTCTGGCCATTGATCCGGCGACCGAGCGCGTAAATGACCGGGATTCCCAGCACATTGAACAAAGCGGGGAGCAGCCGCACGGTGAGTTCGCCGCCACCGAGGAGCAAGGCCCAGCCGCGATACAGCGCGTATGCCAGCGGCGGATGCGGATCAACCGTGGCAATGTTAGCGAGTGTGTCCGCCAACGGCTCCCGCATCCAGTGAATCACGGTGAAGGCTTCGTCCCCGCGCAGCGACGCCGCGTTGAGGTTGGATAGTCGCAGCGCCCAGCCGATCAGCGTCAGCCCGGTGACCGTGATGAGTGCCCACCGATTAGCGTTTCGCGTTATCATTTTCCGCTGGCTCAGGGCAGCGTCGCTTCCTCAAATGCCGTTATCTGCTCTGGAGTCAACGTCGGGCGTTTTTCACGTGCCGCATCACGGAAGTAAGTCTTGAGGTTGGGCGTGTGCTTTGGATCGGCGTGGAGCACTGGCACGGTCGGCTCATTGACCTGTAGCTGTACGCGCGGATCGACGAAGACGATTAGCGGCTGCACCTCAATGTCTGGCGCAATTGGCGCGAGTTTCGCTTGGAGGATCTGCGCTGCGCGCAGCGCGTCGAATGTCGGGTTGCCGACGTTGTCAAGGCGAAATACCGACAGCAGCCGCACCAGCGGATTTTTGCGGACACGCCAGCGGTCACCCTCATTGAAGATGCGGCCATCCTGAAAGCGCGTCACAATTGCGAACACACCCTGCGGCGCGATCAACACGTGGCGTGCTGGAAAATGATAATAGCTGTACAGTACGCTTTTGTTACTAATCCCTTTGAGTCCCTGTGCG
This sequence comes from Chloroflexota bacterium, assembly GCA_010092805.1. Classification (GTDB taxonomy): domain Bacteria; phylum Chloroflexota; class Anaerolineae; order Aggregatilineales; family Phototrophicaceae; genus Flexifilum. The sequence continues at coordinate 1,208 of JAADYY010000190.1, forward strand.
ATGACTTCCTCTGGGCGCGGGGGGCGCACCCAGAGATTGGTCATGCGCACAGACACCATCGTCATCACGACCGCCGTCGGGAGCACGAGCGCGGGCAGCAGCGCCAGCACCAAATTCACATCTTCTTCAGACTCGGCCAACGGTTGGCTGGTCACCAGAAAGCCCAGGATCAGAACACCCAGGCTTGCAAAAAACATATATTGCGCAATTCGGCGATTGCGCTTCGCCAAACGCTCATTGGTTTCAATACGCATCGTACTTTACTCGACCTACGCTCAGTTGGTGCGCACAAACAGCGCTAAGTTACCACCATGCCACACTTCCGCGCACACCAGATCACCGAAGCGCTGGGTGGTCAGCAACCGCCACGTGCGCGGTATACCCCACGCATTCCCAATCACGGCGCGGTCAATGTCTTCCGCTGCTGGGCGGAAGCAGTGTGTCACCGAGTATTCAAAGCGATTCTGCACCACGACGCCATTCTCTTTGAATACCTGTAAATCATACAGCGGGCCGCGCCGGATGTGACCGGGTGGCGCGCTCACCGGGCCTTCGTAGTGCGCCACTTCACGACAGATAATGTCGATGCGGTTTTCGTAGCTCACGAATTCATCGGCGGTGTCATAGAGCACACTGCCACACAATCCGTATGGTTGCAGCACGCTGAGGTTGGCATTGGTTTGCTGCTGAGGCTGCGGCGTCGTCGCAGCGACCGTTGTGCCTTCTGTAATTTCGGCGGTGATGCGCGCTTTACCATTGATGTTGAGGTTGACCGGCGCGGTGCCGTTGGCTGGGCCGAGCACCTGCGCGCTGCCAAGATTGTTCAAATCAAAGGTTGTGCCTGGTGTCCATGCCCAATATGTGAGTACGGATGGGCCGGATGTGTCCGCGAGAAACTGAAAATTTGGCGGCAAATAAAACCCGACCCAAACAGCGCGCTGCGTGATTGTCGCTGGATTGGGGAGCGTGACCGTGAATGTTCCGGCCTGCGTGATCTGCACCTGGCTTTGCGCGATAAGCGTTGCGTCAACCGGCGAACCCCCGTTGGCATCCTCGTAGATCACGACGGTGGAGGTCGCGCCAGCGATGGGGAGATCAACCTGAATACTCACCCGATCGATCACCGCCGGGGTGCTGACTCCCAGTGAATTGAGATCGAAGCCGTTGATTACCAGCGTCTGATTGGAAACGAACCATGCGGCATTGCCGTTCCCCTCATTGATGGTCAGAACACGCTCGCCCGCTTGCGCGGACAATACGCCCAGCCCAAAAATCAGCAGCACAGCGAACCGCAGTATCCTTTTCAACATGAATCCAGACCCCCATTTTATGCATTTACCCGATCAATCGCGGTTTATGCATCGTGCGTCAATGCCCCCAAACATACCGCCTTTTTTTGTAGTCCGCTAGGTTAGGGCACGATGCGCGATTGTAACCTCAGCGTGCGGCGCTATAATTCGACAGTCACATTCGCGCGATTAGGCGTGCAAATATCGGCGCATGATCGCAAAGCACGCAGATGCTAGGTTCGTTTTGTAGGCTTTTACGCATGGAAGAGTTTGTCATTCTTGGTCTGGTTCTCATTTTGGGGCTGGGCGCTTATTGGTCACTGGTGATTTTTCCCCGGCAGCGGGACTATCGCAAGCAGCAGCAGTATGTGCGCACCTTGGCTGTCGGCGATGAAATGATCACGTATGGCGGCATCATCGGGCGTGTCGTCGAGCTGCGCGCTGATGAAGGCATCGCCCTGGTCGAAATCGCCGATGGGGTGGTCATCCGTGTGGTGAGTGCATCGCTGCTCCGCCCCTACGATCCCGAAGCGCTGGCGGAGTCGGTGCGGGCCGCTAACGCCGGTCAGCCTGCCCCCGACCCCACAACGACGCCGCAGCAAACAGAAGAGGTAGAAAGGAACTCATGACACATCAAGGACGTTGGCTCGTTTTCATCGTGCTTCTGACCGCATTCGCCCTGTGGGTGAGTCTGCCGGATACCACCGGCTTCGAGTTGGACTTCAACAACGACGGCACCGTCGATTTTGCGCTGAATGTGCAGCAGAGCCTCGGCCTCGATCTCGTGGGTGGGCTGCGTGTACTGCTCGAAGCAGAACTGCCCCCCGGATCCTTTACCACCGAAGATTTGCGCGAGACAGCGAATAACGTTGCGCGGCGTGTGAATGCGCTGGGCGTCACCGAACCAACGGTTCAGGTGCAGGGCAACAACCGTATTCTCGTTGAGCTGCCTGGCGTCACCGACCCTGACCAGGCCATCGAGACGATCCGGCAAACCGCACTGTTGGAATTCATCGATATGAGCGGTTTGGGCGGGCGCATTGGTGAGTTTGTCGACCGCCGCGTGCTCACCAGCCAGCAGTTCATCATTCAGCAGCAGCGCATCGAGCGCGCCGAGCAGGCCGGTGAAGACCCGGCGACCGTCGCACCGCAAGAGCCGGGTGCGGTCAACCCACTGAATGGGCAGCCGTTCCAGACGGTGATGACGGGGGGCGGTTTGCAAGCCGCTGCCGCCGAACTTGATCCAGGTGGTGGGTGGCTCATCAGCTTCCAGTTAACGCCCGAAGGTGGGCAGATCTTCGGGCCGTATACCGCGTCCGCGCTGGGTCAATCGATGGGGATCGTTTTGGACGGTGTGTTGCTCTCCGCGCCAACGATTCAAGCGCGGCTCGATACTGGTGGCGTGATCACCGGCAACTTCACCGAAGACGAGGCGCGCCAATTGGCGCTGCAACTGCGCTCCGGTGCGCTGCCGATCCCTCTGCGAATCGAAAGCAACACGACTGTTGGCGCGAGCTTGGGTCAGGAATCGGTGAACCTGAGCATCCGCGCCGGGGTCATCGGCGTGATCATTGTGCTGCTGTTCATGGTGACTTACTACCGCGTGCCTGGAATCTCGGCGGCGCTGGCGCTGATAATCTTCATTCTGCTCAACTTTGCTGTGTTCAAGCTCGTGCCCATCACACTGACGCTGCCCGCGATCACCGGCTTCCTTATATCGATTGGTACAGCCGTTGACGGCAACATCCTGATCTTCGAGCGCATCAAAGAGGAACTGCGCGCCGGAAAATCTTTGGATGCGGCGCTTGACTCTGGTTTTGATCGCGCGTGGCAGTCGATCCGCGACTCGAATATTTCGACGATCATCATCGCCGGGATCTTGTTCTTGTTCGGGCAAACGCCCGGCGCGAGCATCGTCAGCGGCTTCGCAATCACATTGGCACTGGGGCTGACGCTCAATCTGTTCACAGCGGTGATCGTCACGCGCACCTTCCTGACGCTGCTGATTGGGGTGTTCCGGCAGCCGCTGGTTGAGCGCCGCTGGCTGCTCGGTGTCTAACGCTGGCGCGACGAGACGAAAGGGGAGTCATGTTTAGATTGGTACAAAGACGGCGCGTCTACTTCGCGGTGTCCGGGACAATTATCGGGTTGGGCCTGCTGGTGATGATCTACTCGATGGTCACCGAGGGGACGCTTTTTCGCCTGGGGATCGATTTTGTGGGCGGCAGCATCTACGAGTTGCAGTTCACCGAGCCAGGCGCGACCGAAGCAAACATCCGTGAGGTGTTTGAGGCCAATGGCAACACCGGCACCACAATCCAGCGCCTGGGCGATGAAGACGAGTATCGCTGGTCGGTGCGCGCGTCGTTCCAGGATAACGAGATACAAAGCGCCATCATCGATCAGCTTGAGACCATCGTGCCGCTGGACCGGGACAGTCTGCGGATCGAGCAAGTGTCCGAGACGGTGGGGCAGGAAGTCGCACAGGCAGCATTCTGGGCCGTGTTTGTTGCAGCCATCGTCGTGACCGGCTTCATCGTGCTGGCGTTTCGTCAGGTGCCGAATGCGTTCCGCTACGGCGTCTGCGCGATTGCCGCCATGGTGCATGACATCCTGGTGGTGGCCGGGCTGATTTCCCTGGCCGGGTTGCTGCTGGGTTGGGAGGTTGATGCACTCTTCCTGACGGCGATTCTGACGGTGGCGGGGTTCTCGGTGCAGGACAGTATCGTTGTGTTCGACCGCATCCGCGAGAACATTCCCAAGCACATCGGCGAACCCTACGAGATCATCGTCAACCGCAGCATTCTCGAGACGATCCATCGTTCGCTCGCCACGCAGTTGAACGCCTTCTTCGTGATGATTGCGATTCTGCTGTTTGGCGGCGAATCGATCCAGCAGTTCATTGCGACGCTGTTCGTCGGGTTGCTGACAGGTACCTATTCGTCAATCTTCATTGCGGTACCACTGCTGGTATCATGGGAGAAGGGTGAGATTCCCTTCCTGAATCGTGGGCAGCGTTCACTCCCGTCGCCCACGCCTACGCAAGCCGAGACCTAGTGGAGCGGAGCTGATGCGCGCACTGATTTTCGATGGTACCCTTCGGCTGGATCGTGCGGCACTTGACCCGCAACCATCTGGAGATCAGGCGCTGCTCAACATTCGCCGAGCCGGCGTTTGCAACACCGATCTGGAGTTGATCAAAGGCTACATGAACTTCTCCGGCATTCTCGGCCATGAATTTGTCGGTGAAGTAGTCGCGGGGCCGGATGATTGGCGCGGCCAGCGTGTGGTCGGTGAGATCAATGTCGCGAATGGGGTGTGTGATCTGTGTCAGCGGGGTGTGCCGAGTCAATGCCGTGACCGCACGACGGTCGGCATTGACCGTCACCCCGGCGCATTCGCCGATCAGCTTGCGTTGACCACGCGCAACCTGCACCGCGTCCCCGACAATGTCAGCGATGATCAAGCCGTTTTTGTCGAGCCGCTGGCCGCCGCGTTGCAAACGCTCGAAGCCGTGCATATCGCGCCGCGCGACCGCGTGATTGTGCTCGGCGCGGGCAAGCTAGGGATGTTGGTTGCGCAGGTACTCAAGCTCACTGGGGCGGATCTGGCGGTGGTGGTGCGCCGTGAGAAACAAGCGGATCTGCTCAAGCGTTGGGGAATCGCGGCAGTGGCGCGCGCGGAACTCCCGAACGCCCGCGCGCAAATCGTCGTCGATTGCACGGGGCAGGCGGGTGGATTCGCCGACGCGCTGGATCTGGTGGAGCCGCGTGGAACGATCATCCTCAAAAGCACATATGAGGGGCTTCCCCAGGTCAACCTAACGCGCGTCGCTGTCGATGAAATTCGGGTAGTCGGCAGCCGCTGCGGGCCGTTCGCCGCGGCGCTGCGGCTGCTCAGCGCGGGGCTAGTTGATGTGACTTCGCTCGTTGAGGCCCGCTATTCCCTCGAGGAGGCGGTGCAGGCATTCGGTCATGCCGCGCAGCAGGGTGTGCTCAAAGTGCTCATCGAGCCATGATGCTCGTTAGCGATTCACGATGGGGAGCGTGAAGAAGAACGCCGAACCGACTTCGACTTCGCTTTCCAGCCAGATTGTGCCTTTGTGCGCCTCGACGATGTGCTTTGAGATCGCCAAGCCCAACCCGGTGCCAGTCGCTGAATTCGCCGTCGCAGCCACGCGGAAGAACTTCTGGAACATATGCTGCTGATCTTCTTTGGAGATGCCGCGCCCGGTATCGCGCACCATAATCTCCGCGAATGGCTCTTCGTGGCGCTTGCTGCGGTAGGCGCGGATGAAGAGCTTGCCGTTCTCGCGGTTATACTTGATGCCGTTGGTCAACAAATTGAGCAGCACCTGCTTGATTTTGCCTCGGTCGCCGCTCGCCGTGAGATCATCTGTGTTGATTTCGATATCGATACCGCGATCTTTGGCCTGCTGCGCGACCACCTCCGCGCATTCGTGCAGCAGCTTGGTCAGTTCAAACTGTCTGATGTCCAGCCGGCTACGCCCCGACTCCAGCCGCGCTAGATCGAGGAAGTCGTTGGTCATCGTGATGAGACGTTCGGTTTCGCCCTGCATAGTCACGATGATGTCGTCGCGCCGCTCCACCGGTAGATCAGGGCGCAGCAGCAAATTTGTGCTCGTCTTCAGCGCCGCCAGCGGTGTGCGCAGTTCGTGAACCATCTCTGCCATGAAATCGCTCTGCTGGAACAACCGCGAATTCTCAATGGCAATGGCCGCTTGCCCCGCCAGCACCGTCAGCGTCGTGATGTCTTCGTCATTGAACGTCTCGCCGCTGTGCTTGTTGAGCGCTTCCAGCACGCCGATCACTTTGCTGTGGGCGCGCAGCGGCACCGCCAGAATGTTCCGCGTCGTAAACTTGATCATGTCATCCACCGAGGTAAAGTGACTCGGCTCTTTGGTGACATCTTCGATCACGCGGGCTTCGCCGCGCGTGACCACCCATCCGGCGATGCTGCCTTCCATCGGGACGACAATCGCGTCCATCTCGGTGGGATCCATGTTCGATGACAGCTTGAAACGCAGCTCCCCGGTCGCAGCGTCCAGCAGCAAAATCGACGACGCTTCGGTACGGGTGAGTTCCATCGCCGCGGCGATAATCTGGTGCAGCAGCGAGATATGATCGAACGTCGAATTCAACTGCTGGCTGATCTCAATGATGCGCTCGTAACGCGCGATCAGGGTCGTTTCAGGCTGAGTCAAGGTCATGCCGCTTCCTCCAAACACTGCACAATCTGCGGCAGCGCCTCGGCAACATCGGCGTGCAGCACAACCTGCGCTGCCGCATCCAGATGCGTCTCGTCCAAGTTGATGATCACGAGCTGCGCGCCGCAGCCAAGCGCAAGCTTGGGGAGTTCATTGGCGGGAGCCACTTCCAGCGACGACCCCAACATCAGCAACAAATCGGCTGAACGCGCAGCAACTCGTGCTGCCTGAAAAGCGTCAAATGGGAGTTGCTCGCCGAACAGAACGACATTCGGCTTGAGTACGCCGTCGCAGTGTGGGCAGTGGGGCACTTGATGATCTTCGATAAACTGCAGCATGATTGGCTCGGCAGGATACACACGGAAGCACTGAATGCACGTTGCCTCGCGCATGTGACCATGCAACTCGTACACGCACTGCGTCCCCGCGCGCGCGTGCAGCATGTCGATGTTCTGCGTGATCACGGCTTTCAAGTATCCTTGTTGTTCGAGTTGCGCTAGTGCAATATGCGCCGGATTCGGTGCCGCTGC
>JAADYY010000191.1 GCA_010092805.1 Chloroflexota bacterium
CACGGTCTTCGGGCACAATCAGCGATGGCCAAAAGTCCCAATCCACAGTTGCCTTCTCGAGTGGATACCCGGTCAACGATATCCAATTTGGCGAAACATAGATTTGCTGCGGCGATCCGTCGGCGAGAAATGCATACACATAAATGTGATCATTGATCGATTGGACAACCTGCCGAAATCGCTCCGCGCCGGCGCGTGCCTGCGCCTCGGCGCGCAGCAGCTCTTGATTCAAGCGCTCCTCGAAGCGAATCAGCTCAGTGGTGAACGCGGTCACGATTTCGGCATCTGGCGGGTGCGGCGGGTAGTTCTGGCGCGCAGCTTGAAACTGCCCAAGCCGATCCGGGCGATAATGATCGATGACTATTTCCAGTAAATCCAGCACGTGTGCGACGATTTGTGGCTCGAACGTCCAGAAAGTGTCAAATTGGCGGGTGGCCTCACTCGTGGACGCTTCCAATCGGTCTTGCCCGCACAACACCACCGAGAACGTTGTGGAGACGATGACCACGAACCATTCCTGGCGTAGCGGATCGTCGCCGGAGAGCGCGACTTGCAAGGCATCTACGGTGCTATCATGCGGCAGCGGTTTCGCCGCGAAAATACAAACCTGCTGTGCGACCCGCGCCAATGCACGGTAACGTTGGGTCTCCTGCCGCCAATGGGATGATTCCTGAAACCCCGTGAAGATCATCGCAGGAATGCGGCGGGTGAGCACAATGTCCTCAAGTGTGTGCGATATATGCACCAATGTTGCCTTGGTGCAGCGCAAAACTGATAAACGCCCGCCAAGTTCTGCGCGAAGGAGTTCAAAGATTGAAAAGTCGATAGCTTTATCTGTCATTACCTCCACCTGAGCATTATGTGTCAGCCCGTGATATTAATAGGCTGTCATACCCTCCCCAGCGTGGAATACCTGAGGATTCGTCCAAAACAAAACAGCTCAATTGATAATACAAAATGGACGTGTTGCCAAACATCAAATACGAGCCACATATTTCAATTTTAACATAAACACGGTGGGGTCAGCACAAACCGTGCGGCAAATTATGGTACAATAGCGCGCCAGTCCACATTTAGGAGCACGACTCACATGAAACGAACTGTACCCTTTCTTTACACCCTCCTCGTTGGTCTGCTGCTGACCGCCCTGCCGGGCGTCGTGAGTGCGCAGGACACGTTGACCCCCGCCGAAATTTGCGATTCCGTTTTGCCCGCCAACGATCCTGAAAACCGCACCTTTGATCAACCGGACTCGGTGCTGCTGGAGGGCGTTGACTACCGCGCGATCTTCTGCACCTCCGCCGGGCCGATCTATATCGACCTGTTCGAGGACTTCACCCCGGCTACCGTGAACAACATGGTGTTCCTCGCCAACCAGGGCTATTATAACAACACCACCTTCCACCGCGTCATGGACAACTTCATGGCGCAGGGCGGTGACCCAACGGCCACCGGCACGGGCGGCCCCGGTTACGCCTTTGACGACGAGATCGTCGGGTTCCTGAACTTTGATCGTCCCGGTTGGTTGGCGATGGCTAACGCTGGCCCTGGCACCAATGGCAGCCAGTTCTTCATCACGACCGCCCCGGCCTCGCATCTCGACGGCCTGCACACCATCTTCGGTGAAGTGCTGGAAGGCCAAAACAACGTAGAGAACATTCAGTTACGTGACCCTGCCGCCGCTACCGCACCGGGCGAAGCGCTGAACACCGTCGTGATCATCACCGACCCAGCAACGGTCAACACCTCGTTTGAACCGCTGCCCCCGGCCACCGCTGAAGATATTCAGGCGCAAATTGAGACGCTCAACGCCGAAATCCCGGAAGTGCTGGCCATCGACGAAACGGTTACGGGCGTGTTCACCAGCGATGACGTCGTCGCGGCGGCACCAGAAGCCATCCAGGATGCGTATGCGGGGTTCCTCACGCAGTACAACCACGACTTCCGGGCAAGTCACAGCGTTGTCAACGCCGAATGCGTGTTGAACCAGGTGCCCTATGTGTCCATCGCTTACTCGCTGGATGCCTTCGGCTCAACGGCGGATGCCAGTGCAGCGCTGGCCGATGGCTTCCTCGGCGAGTTGACGGCGGCGCAAGGCTTGGGTGAAGCCACCGCATCGGATCTGCTACCCAACGACTTCTATGCTGTCGAGGAACTGCACTGCGATGATACCATCAACGCGACCCGTGCCGTCACCTTCTGGCAGCGCGGGCGTTTCATCGTGACAGCCGAAGCCGTCGTCCCAACGGACAGCCCGGCGAGTGCCGATCTTTGGTTGCTGGAGGTGGTTGGCAACCAGGTGTACGAGCGAATCTTCGCTGACGCGCTGCGCCGCGAACTGCGCTAAGCCCGCCCCCCCTACGCAGCCCTCGTCACAAACAAATCAGGGGCGCAGACATTGCCTGCGCCCCTTGCTTACCCGAATGTATTGATCGATCCCGTTTAGCGGATCTTATTCCGGAAACGCTGGCGTGAACTCGGCAAGCTTGGCCGGGATGCTGGCAAATGCGGCCGCTGGTTGGGCAGCGACGGCTGGTGATTAGGCAGCCGCGGACGGTAACTCGGCAATTCTGCCGACCGCGATGGCCGCTTGACGTGGTTCGCATGATCGGCGGGCACAGTGTCTGCGGCGCGGCGGCGGTGCGTGCGGCTGGACATGCGTGGCACACGCTCCGTCTCCAGCGGCGCGGCTGGTACCGCTAAATCCAACTTCTCAGCATCCAGTTTCTCGGCGGGGACTTGCGCTTGTTCGGGTGTTTCAACCACATCCGGATCTTTGCTGGCTGGATCGCGCGCCAGGTCGTCGCGGCCATTGACAGGCACCCCCAAGCGATAGGCGGCGGAGGCGATGGCGTGCGAGGCCACCGGCAGCGTGAGGATCACGAATATACCCAACGCAATCGCGCGCAGCGTCGTCTCCGGCACCAGAAATGCCACCCCAACCAAGATACCGAACAAACCCAGCGTCGCCACCTTGCCCGACGCGTGGATGCGGCTGTAAACATCCGGGAAGCGGATGAGGCCCAGCACACCAATGGCGCTAAAACCGATCCCAAACGCCAGAAATAGCACACCGATGATCTCAGCGAGCAGCGCCATTAAAACATCCGTCCTTCGCACAGGTAGCGCGAGATGGCTAACGTTGCGATGAACGCCAACGCAGCCAGCGCAATTCCCACGTCGATCAGCAGCGGCGTCCCTTGCACCACTGTCAACATCACGATGATGCCGATCAACAGCGTCGTGATGGCGTCCACCGCTTGCAACCGGTCAGCCGCACTCGGCCCAATCCACACCCGATAGGCGCACGGGATGATCAGCAACACCATGATGATCAACCCCACCTGCACCAGAAAATTTGTCAACGGTCCCACCTCAACCATGCCCCAACATCCTCCGCAATAGCCCTAATCGTTTACGCTGATCTGCTTCGAGGTTCTCGCCGATGGTTTCGACATCCAACGTATGGACAAAGATGATTTCGTTTTCCTCAAAATCGACCGCCAGACTGCCCGGCGTGATGGTGATGGCGTGGGCGCTTAGCGCCGCAATCACTTCATCGTCGCTGTGCGTGGGCACCGCCACGATCCCCGGATTGAGCGGCATTTCACGCGCGAGCACGCGGCGCGCCACATCAATCGACGACAACATGATGTCGCGGGCAAGCCGCAGCACATACACCAGCAGTGCCCCCAGTTGGATTGGCAGCCGCAGTAATTGCAGCTCACCAGTGTGACCACGCGCCAAAATCAGAATCCCAAAGCTCAGCACGTAGCCAATGATGAAGCTTTCAATCGTGGTGATGCTTGTCAGCAGCACCCATAAAATAGCCAGCGGAATCGCCAGCACAACCAGCCGAAGCATCTGTGTTTACCCTCCCAGAACCGTCCGGATGTAAATATGCGGGTCACCAATTTGCGCAACCGTTGTGTTCGCCAAGTCAATGAGCGGCACGGCGTACAACCCCAATATGACACAAATCCCGATGAGCACTGTGGGCGCTAGTGGGCTGTCGCCATACGGCTTGAACTGATGCTCAGCTTCTGGCGTCCGCTGGAAAATCAACTGCCAGGTACGTATCATGTAGAGCATCGTGAGCAGCCCGGCCCCCACAACCAAACCGAGTATCAGCCAATTTTCCACGTCAACGCCGCCGTTGACCAGAGAGACTTTGCTGATAAATCCGTTAAGCGGCGGTACGCCCGCCAGCGCCAACCCCCCGATGAGATACAGGCTGCTGATGAAAGTCATTTGCTGGCCCGCACCCACGATCTCGCTCAACCGCCCCGATTTACTTTCCAGGCGGCTGGATACCAGCCCCGTGATCATCAGCAGCGCCGCTTTGATAAACGCCTGATTGAAGGCATAAATGATGGCCGCCGCCAATGCAATCGGCGATCCCCAGCCGATAGCTACCAGGATAAACCCGATCTGCCCGAATGTTGAGTACGCCAGCAACCGTTTGGCGTTGTAGGTTTGCAGCGCGCCCAGGCTGCCGAAGAAAATACCGATCACGCCCAAAACGATCAGAACCTGCTGAATCAGGGGGGCTTCGTCAATGAACAGCAGCGTCGTCAAGCGGATCAAGCCATAGACGCCAACCTTAACGACAACCGATGACAGCAGCGCCCCAACCGGCGTGGGCGCGGTTGTGTGAAAGTCCGGCTGCCAGAAGTGGAACGGAAACACCGCGCTCTTGAGCAAAAACGCCGCCATCAGCGCCACCGCCGAGATCTGCGCGAGCAAGGGTCGCCCCTCCGTTTGCAGACGATTGGCAACGTCGGCCAGATTGAGCGTCCCAAATGAGGCGTAAATTTCGGCGATCCCCAGCAGCAGAAACAGCGTCCCCATCGCGCTGATGAGCAGATACTTGATGGCCGCTTCCAACCCCAGCCGGTTATCGGAGATGGCCACCAGAATCACCGATGAGATGACCATCAGCTCGAGGAAAACAAACAGCGTGAAGATGTCCCCGGTGTAGAAACAGCCCACCAAACCGCCACCCATTGTCAGCAGCAGCGGCATAAATGCGGGATACGTGATGGCTTTGTCTTTGCAGCCCACCGCGTATAAAACCCCGATCATGACGACCGTCGTCGCCATCAGGCCGAAGACAGCGCTCAGCATATCCGCGACCAGCATGACGCCGAACGGCGCAAACCAGCCCCCGACCGTATAGGTCTGGACACCCACCTGCCAGGTGATCGTCAGTTGAGATGCGGGATCACCGCCGAATGTTAGCGCGAGCGGCGGCGGCGCTAGATTCATCAGCAGCACGACGATGCTGCACAACCAGCCCACGAAATACGCCCAGAACGCTACGTAGCGCTGCAACCGATTGTTGCGCGACAGCAGCAGGCAAATCACCGCCGCGAATAATGGAATAAAGACCGGCCCTAGGACAAGTGGATTGTTGATGAGTTCCATTGCGAAGCCTTGTTGATGCCCTGACCAGCCATTAACCTTGAAGCTCGTCCACTTCATCGGCGTTGATGGTTTTGAAGCGCCGTGAAGCAATGTTGATCATACCCAGCAGCAGCGCATACGAGCCAAAGCTGATGACAATCGCCGTGAGAATTAGGGCTTGCACCAGGGGATCGCTTTGCTGGCCTTGCCCTTCCATCGTGGTATAGGGCGGCACATCGCCGTTGAACGCCCCCACCGCCAGCAAGAAGAGGTTGATGGCGGTGAACAGCACGTAATACCCCATCGCCACCTTGATCAAGTCGCGGCGCAGCAGCAAGAAGACGCCAATGGAGAACAGGATGCCTGTTGTGATGGCAAAGAGAATGTTCACAGCGATTCAACCTCCTTCGGATGGGCGATGGCTTCCATGATGACGCTGACACCCCCCAAAACGGTCAGATAGATGGCGATTTCAAAAACAAGCGTCGAGGCGAAATGCAGTTCGGCAGGTTCGTTGATCCCAGCGAATTCGGTGAGCGCGAAGAATTCTCGACCGAACAGCAGCGGTAACGTCGCATTGACGAATGCGATCAGCAGGCCCAAGCCGATCAACGTGCCGGGCCGCAGCCACGACAAGCGTTGACGCGCTTCGTAGTAGCCGAACACCACGTACAACATCGCAATCGCCAACCCGCCGACGACCCCAGCAGTGAAGCCGTCACCCGGCGCGTCCCCAGAGTACAGCAGGTGCGCTATTGAGATTAGCAATGCAAACGGAAACACGACATTCGCGGCAATGCGTGTGAGCGGCGTCGCGAAACGCGGCGTCGTGTCTTCCGTTTCCGACAGCGCATCATCATGGGTACCGGCACCGCGCCCCCGCCCGCCTGTGAGTAGCTCACGGGCTTCCGGCAGCGTCAGCAAGGAGAGCACCCCCAGCGCCGCCACACCAAACCCGGTGATCTCCACAAGCGAGTCGCTGGCGCGGAAGTCGGAGACAATCG
>JAADYY010000192.1 GCA_010092805.1 Chloroflexota bacterium
CGACTCGGATGGGCTGGTGGCGTGGCAGCAGGGGCAAACCGGGTATCCCATCGTAGATGCCGCGATGCGGCAGTTGAACACCATTGGCTGGATGCACAACCGCGCACGGATGATTGTCGCCAGCTTTCTGACGAAAGACCTGCTGATCTACTGGCGTGAAGGCGAACTTTACTTCATGCAGCACTTGATCGACGGCGACCCGGCAGCTAACAACGGCGGCTGGCAGTGGGCGGCGGGCACAGGCACCGATGCGCAACCGTATTTTCGGATTTTCAACCCGGTCTCGCAGTCGCGGCGCTACGACCCCAACGGCGACTACATTCGCCATTGGGTGCCAGAACTGCGCGATGTGCCGGAAAAGCACATCCACGCCCCCTGGGAGATGAACAATCCGCCAGCCGATTACCCACCGCCAATGGTCGATCATGGGAAAGCGCGCGAACGGACACTGCAAGCGTTCCAAGTCGTTAAGGGGAGCAAATGATTGTGGTGTGCCTAATGATGTGAACCCGGTGAGTGTTCACGACGAAAGTGGGGCGAATTTGCTACCATTCTCTGCTGCATGGACTATCTGAGGAGATTCACCATGAACAGAGATGTTGTTCGCCAAATTTCGAATGTGGTTATCTTGATCGTCACGGTGGCTGTGAACTATGTGTCGCAGGCCCTGCCCCTGAACAATCAGACGAGTGCTGAAATTGCGAACCGGTTCGAGAATAATTTTTTCTTCCCGGCCAACTACGCCTTCAGCATCTGGGGCATCATCTACGTGGGGTTGGCCGCGTTTGCCATTTATCAGGCACTGCCCTCGCAGCGTGAAAACCCGCTGCTGCGCCGGATTGGCTTCTTGTTCGTCATCGGGTCAATCGCCAACATGGGCTGGCTGGTTGCGTTCCACTTCGATCAGCACGTGATCAGTTTGGTCATGATGGTGACCCTACTGGTGATTTTGGTGACGGTTTACATTCGTATTCGGCCTGCGGGCTACGCGGCCACCCTGGCGGATCGCCTGGCGATCCGGGTGCCGTTCAGCCTCTATTTCGGCTGGATCACGGTGGCGACGATTGCCAACGCCACCTATGTGCTGCTGGATCTGGGTTGGGACGGCCTGGGAATCGCGTTCACGACCTGGGGCGCAATCATGATCGTCGTCGGTGCGGTCGTCAGCGGCGTGATCGCGTATCGGTTCAAGGACATTGCCTACGCCGCCGTGATCGTTTGGGCCTTTGTGGCGATCATCGTTCGGCATGGTGCCGTGCAAGATGTGGCACTCGCTGCTGGTGTCATGGCAGCGGCAGTCGCACTGGCAGCCATCATCGCAAACATCCTGTCGCTCACAGGCGGCGGGCGCAACCAGGGGACAGTCACAGGCGCGGCATAGCGCTCGCTGACTGAACAGCACACCGGGCGCGCCGCACCTGTCGAGCTAGAATCGAGAGGTAAATGTAATGAGTCAGTTGTATCGTAAGAAAATATGGGCGCGGCGCGTCAAGGTATTTATGGCGGAGGTGCGCTGATGCCTGAAGCGATCATTTGGGGCGCTTCTGGCGGCATTGGCGGTGCCTTGGTGCGACTGCTCAAGCAGCACGAGTGGACGGTGTACGGCGTTGCCCGCGATGAAGATCGCATCCCTGAAACCGCCGATCTGCGGTGCAGTTTTGACGCAGGCGACACGTTCAGTATCCACGATGCCACGATGCGTATCGCGCAAGAGTCAGAAGGCGTCGACTTGATGGTGTATGCTGCGGGAGGGATGTTCACTTCGACCTATGAAGACATCTCGGACGAGGATTGGCGCGCCGTGATGGATGCCAACCTCAACGGGGCGCAGCGCACCGCTCAAGCGAGCCTGCCGCTGATGAAGCAGGGCGGCCACTTGATGTTTGTCGGCGCTTACGTCGATAAAATCACGCTACCGCGTTTCGGGGCGTACACCGTCGCAAAGGCGGGGTTAGAGCCGTTGGTGACGATCTTGCAGAAAGAGAATCGCAAGCTCAAGTTCACGTTGGTGCGGCCCGGCGCGGTAGACACCCCATTCTGGGAGAACGTCCCGGTCAAATTGCCCAAAGGCGCAGCCACACCCGAATCAGTGGCAGAAGCGATGATGGCACGGTTTGAGGTGGGCGACACCGGGCCGTTAGACCTCTAATCATTGGGGTTGACGTCGCATCTGTTGTTAATGCCTGCTTGACAAAGCGATCAAACCGGAATAACATCGTTTTAATCAGAGCGCATCTCGCGCTCTACATTTCTGGTCGGAGATAGTGTAGAAAAGACACTAAGCCGATGTCTGAAGCACTGAACCACAACATCGAAACGCTGGTCCAGCTTGCGCTGGCCGAAGATCTGGGCGCAAACGGCGATGTGACCAGCCGAACAACCATCAGCCCGGATACGCAGTTGTGCGGGCAGATCGTCGCCAAAGCCGACGGCGTGATCGCTGGGCTGGCGGCGGTCGCAGCCACTTATCGACACGTCGATCCCGATTTGGTTGTGCAGCCGTGTGTTGCCGATGGCACGGCGGTCACACCAGGAACGATGATCTGCGAAATCAGCGGATCGGCTCAATCGATCCTGACGGGCGAGCGTGTCGCGCTGAACTTCTTGCAGCAGCTCAGCGGCATCGCCACGTTGACCGCGCAGTTTGTGGCGGCAGCCGCCGGGACGAACGCGGTCATTCTGGATACACGCAAGACGACGCCGGGTTGGCGGCTGCTGGAGAAATACGCCGTGCGCATGGGCGGCGGCCAGAACCACCGGATCGGCCTTTACGATATGGTCATGATCAAAGACAACCATATCGAGGCGGCGGGCGGCATCACCCCGGCGGTGAACGCTGTGCGCGCCGATTCGATTGGCGCGACCCTGCCGATTGAAGTCGAGGTCGAAACCCTCGCTCAGCTTCGTGAAGCGCTCGATCTCAACGTGGAGCGGATTCTGCTCGACAACATGAGCGTCGAGATGATGCGCGAAGCGGTCGCGCTGACGGCGGGGCGAACCCCGCTGGAGGCTTCCGGCAACATGACATTGCAACGCATCGGTTCAGTCGCGCAGACGGGAGTCGATTACATCAGTGTGGGCGCGCTGACGCATTCCGCTCCCGCGCTCGATCTCTCCATGCGCCTGAGCCGCTTAACATAACACCCTAACGACAGCAAATAAGGAGTAATCTCACATGGCACACATGGAATCGCTCGAAATCACAGCACCAACCGCCGCAATCGCTTCCCCGGAGGCGGGAACGGCTGAGATCATCGACGAAACGCTCATCGCGCAGGAGGCCGCCGCGATTGAACGCATCAAGGTGCTGCGGCCACAGCTCGGCGACGACGTGGTCATTCTGGGGCACCACTATCAGCGTGATGAAGTCGTGCAGTTCGCCGATTTCGTCGGCGACAGCTACCAGCTCAGCAAGGAAGGTGCGGCGGTCGATGCCAAGTACATCGTCTTCGCCGGGGTGCATTTTATGGCTGAAAGCGCCGTGATCCTGGGCCGCGAAGATCAAACCGTGATCCTGCCGAACATGCAGGCGGGGTGCAGCATGGCCGATATGGCGAACGCCGAGCAGGTGCTCACCGCCTGGGATGAACTGGAGCAGGTGTTCATGGATGATCCGGAAAACCACATCATGCCGATCACCTACATGAACAGCGCCGCGAACCTGAAATCGTTTGTCGGGATGCACGGTGGCACGGTCTGCACCTCGTCGAACGCACGCGGCGCGCTGGAATGGGCGTTTGCGCAGCGCGGCAAGGTCTTGTTCTTCCCAGATCAGCACCTGGGGCGCAACACAGGCAAAGACATGGGTGTGCCGCTCGATGAGATGGTCGTCTGGAATCCGTTCAAGCCGTTTGGTGGCCTCACCGATGAGGAGATTCTCAACGCCAAGATCATTCTGTGGCGTGGGCATTGCAGCGTGCATCAGCAGTTCCGCCCCGGCCA
>JAADYY010000725.1 GCA_010092805.1 Chloroflexota bacterium
TGTCCGCCAGTGCTTGATCCAGGTAGGTGATGATCAGATCGTAGCTTTGGGCTGTCGGCAGAATACCGAGCCGGCTCAACCGCCCAATCGACTCGAAGCCGAGGCCCTGCTCGCCCGTCTGCGCGTCGAAGGCCTGCGCCAACTGGAACTGCGCAGCTTCCAGCGCTTCTTTGTCGCTTGCAGGGCGCACATTCTCGGCGGTGAAGACGCGCACATCTGGGTCGAAACGCTCGGCTAGCGCTTCGCTGATCAGGCTGTTGCCTGCAAACAACACAAGCGGCTGGTGGCGGCGCGGCATCAGCCGGATAGCGAGCTGGGCGAGGTCGGCCAGCTCGAAGAGGGTTTCGCGGGCACCGCCCTCGACGCCGCCCGTGATGAAGATCAGATCCGGGCGGGCGAGCACCATCGCGTTGATCTGATCCTGCTGGGGGCGGTCGTCGTCGAGCGACAAGGTATCGACGATCTCCACATAAGTGCCGGCGGTGGCGCGCTGCCCACTGGCGATGCTCATATCTGGGACGAGGCCCATCAACACCGTGCGCAGCGGACGCCCGATGCTGGACGTGACCACGACCAGATCGACGCCGGAGCGGTCGGGCTGCTGGGGCGTGATGACCCTGCCGTCCCGGTTAACCAGCATGTCCCCGGTGGTCGCGCTGATCTGCCGGGCGGCGCGGGCCACCCCGACGCTGGCATCCCCAATCGGGAAGCCGACGGTCGTCAGGGTCTCGCCCTGCGCCACCAGATAATAGCGGCCATCGACTTCATCGAGCAGAATCGCCCGTGTGTGGATGTTGCCCAGATCGACGGCCAGAATCGATCCCGGTGATTTTACGGCCATACAGCAGCCTCCGTATGTGATCGGCTTCGCTTGCCCGCTTGCTTACCGTGCTGATGGCGGGGATGAGGGGGACGCTGTGCGCGCTGCGGGCTTCACCCCCCGTTGATCCGGGCGAGGATGAAGGCGATCCGCTCGCTGAAGATCACCAACCCCGTCAGAATCGCGCCAGCGTAGAGCGCGCCCAACGTCACGACGATGAACCCCTGCCCCACGAAGCTCATCAGGCGCACGAGCACGCCGCGCCGGGTGACACCGCCGGGCAAACGCCGCGCCGTGTACTGAAAGTAGACCAGCGTCGTCACGACGCCCAGCACGACGATCACGCCGTTGATCGGATCGACGCGCGGGCTTTCCACGACCGCGCCCGTCAGTGGGAGCAGCGTGCCGGTCACCGCGCCGACGATGGCGACCGCCGCACCCACGCCGACAATGAACGCCAGCGGCAGGTTACCCAGCCGGCTGTAACGCGGCACCGCTTTGAGCAGCAGCAGCAGCCCAAACAGCAGCGGGATCAACCCGACGATCTGGCTGTCGGGTTGGCCGCTGAGCACGGTGGCGCTGAGCCAGGGGAGCAGCACACTTTCGACGGTGACCAGGGTGATGAAGGCCGCCGCCAACCCGACGAACACATAGATGGCCAGACGGTATAGGAAATTGTCGCCGATCAAGTAGCTGAAGACGAACAGAGTTAGCACAAAGCCGATGGTCAAGCCCAACGCTTCGGTCATCGCCCTCTCCTGCGCGTGAAGCTGCGAATGATGTTGATGAGCGTGCCCACTGTGATGATTGTAGCCGCGACGATGACGCCGAGCGTGGTGGCGTACCAGCGTTCCTCACGGTTGGCCAGCGTGGCAATGGGCGGTGCCAGCGGTGTGGGGCTGGGGCCGCGTGTCGCTGGCACTGACGGCGTCAGCGTCGCTTCCGGTGTGGCGGTCGCACGCGGCGTATTCGTCGCCGCAGCGGGTTGATCCGTGTCGTCCGGCGGCGTGCCGGGCGGGGTATCTGTCGCCGCAGCGGTCGCGGTGGCGGTCGGCGGAATGTCCGTCACGTCGATGACCTGACGGGGCGGGCGATCAGCGCTGCGCCGCGCCAAGGGGGCCGGTTTGGGCCGCGCCGCGCCGTCGGTGCTGGCTGGCGCGATGCGCAGCAGCGTCCCGGAGACCCAGCCCTCGGTGCCGTCATCCAAACGGAGTTGGAACCACGATTCATCGTCGTTGCGCCCGATCACTTCAGCCGTTGTGCCGGGCCGCAGCGACGTGATCACGCTGAAGTTGGTGCTCGGCCCGCTGCGCATGTTGACCGACTGGTTGGCCGTGATGGTTGCGATCGCGCCGCTCGCGGTGGTCGGCGTCGGATCGCTGGGTTCGGCGGTGATCACCGCATCCGTTGGTGCGGGCGATGCTGCCAGATCGGGCGTCGCGGTGTCGTCGGCGGGTGTCGGCGATACCTCTGGAATGGGCGTCGCGTTCGCGCCGAGCGGCGGGGCGTCGGCGGTCAGCGGCTCAACAGTGGGCGCGACGGTCGCGGGCGGGGGTTACGGCGTGATGGTCGGGGTCGGGCTGGGCTGCGGCGTCGTTGTCGGGGGTAGGGTTGCGGTGGGCTGACGCGCCCCGCGTTCGACGGCGTCCGCCACATCGAGCATCAGGCTGTAGGTGTAGGCGTCCGCATAGCCCACCAGCAGCCCATCCAGGCTGACACCGCTGGCCGCGAACTCGGCCTGCACATACGGCTCGGCGAGCGGCGCTGCCGAGTAACTGACGGCGGCGACCAGCGGCGCAGCCGCCAGCGGCGCGACCTGCTCGGCATAGGCGCGTAGATCGTCGGCCTGGTCGGTGATCACGCCGATGAGCGTGAAATCGTCGAGGCTGTCGACGCGCAGGTCGGTCGTCTGGCCGCGAATGTCGGTGAGCAGCAGCGCGGCGGTATCCTGGCTAAAGGCGCGCAGCCCGATCACGCTGCCGGGCAGGAAGCGCACGATGTTGTAGTCGAGGTTGGCTTGCAGCGAGTCGCGCACGTCGATGCTGGCCAGGAAGTCCGGCTCGGCGTTGAGTTGGGCGATCAGGTTGCCAGTGCGCAGCAGCGCGACCGGGTTGCTGCTGATGATCACCGGGCGCGCGCCGCTCAGGAAGACATGACGCAGCAGCGCATCGGTCATGATGTCGAGTTCGGCGGCGGCAGTCGGGCCGTATTCGACCGCGATCAGCGCCAGATCGCCGGGGCCGAGCGCCTCTACCCGGTCGAAAACGACAGCCTGGCGGCTGCCCGCCGTGAAGCGCGCCGGCGGGAGATCGCCGAGATGAACCTGCGAAAAGAAGAACGGCAGCACCACCGCCAGCAGCAGCAGCGCCGTGATCACGATGCGGTCGAGGCGTGGGCGGACCCGCTGCGCGCGGCGCGCTTGTGCCCGCTGACGACGGGCGGCGCGTTCGGCGCGGCGGGCGGCGCGGCGGTTGGGCTGGGCCGCGGCGTCCGCAGGCGGCGCGATGATCGTGCCGCTGTCGCTGACGAGACCCTCGATGGACACGGTGTCGTAGGTTTCAGCAATCGCCGATTGCTGGGCCTCGGCTTCCTCAGCCTGAGCCGTCTGCGCCCCGTTGTCGGTGCGGGTCAGTGCGCGCAGCAGCTCAACACGCCGCTGCTGATCGGCGGGGAGCGCCGCAGGCGGTTCGGCCAGTGCGGGTTTGCCCGTCCGAATCTGTGCGGCGGCCAGCGCAATCGACACGTCGGGGAGGACATGCGCCAGCATGTCGGCGTCTGCCACCGACTCGGCGTTGTTGACGACTTCATCGTCCAGGGCGCTGCTGCGCGCACGCAGGCGCTTGAGCGGTTCTGGCAGGTCGTCTTCGGGGCGGTCGTCGCGCTGACGCAGAATCGCGCTGGCCGAAACCGCGCCGACGCTGGCTTGAATGTCTTGCAGCCACGCTTGATCCGCCGAGGCAAGATCCGACGCCGGATCGAGCGCGGCGGGGATGTCCGGGCGCGCCGAGATGAACGTTTCGGCGGCGGGGGCGTCGTCTACCGGGGCGTCGAACAGATCATCGATGGCCCCAAAATCGACATCGAGGCCGAGATCGTCGGCGACATTGGCGGGGACAGCCGCTTGCTCGCCGGTATCCGTGCCGCCGCCCAGCGAGGCGAGATACGAATCCAAGTCGCCGACTTCCGGTGTGGGTTCAGCGAACGGATCCGCCAGCACGGCGGCGGGCGGCGCGCTGCTGGGTGCGCGATCCGGCTCGGCGAACGCCCAATCTTCATTATCGAGGTCGTCGAGGTCGTCGGGGCTGGCGGCGGATGATGCCCCCGCCGCAGCGGTTGATCCTTCGAGTTCGGCGAACCAATCCGGCAGTTCGACTTCCGGTTCGTCGGATTTGGTGGCTTGCCAATGTTCCTCAGCGCGGACGTAACTCTCGCTGTCGAGCTGCGAGAACAATTCGTCGGTGTTGGGCACGGCTTCTGGCGAGTCGTCGGTGGCCGCGCTTCCCCCTGGCGCGCTGTCGCTAAATGCGAGATCGTCGTCCATCCACTCGAAGGCATCGTCGTCCGGCGCTACTGGCTGATCGGCGCTGGATGCGGCCCCCAACGAACTGAACAGATCGTCGAGCGCGGCGGCGGTGTCGTTCGGCGCGGCGGCTGGTGCGGCGGCATCCAGCGGATCGAGCAGGCCGGGCGGGAGATCAGCGTCGCTATCAACGACATCAGGCTGATCGGCGGCTGCCCCGCTGGCCGTCGGAATGTGATCCAGCCAGGCGAGATCGTCAGCATCAGCCGCCAGCGGTTGATCAGCCCCCCTATCGTCGAAGGTTGGCTCGTCGAAGGTTAGCTCGCCGAAAGTCGGCGCGTCGTCGGGGAGGTCAGCGGCGGGCTGTTCGGCGAAGAGGTCGTCGAAAGTCGGTTCGTCGTCCGGGAGAGCGGCGGCGGGCTGTTCGTCACACAGCGGTGGCTTATACACATCGACGACCGCGCGAGCGCCGGCGGGCGGTGCGGACCAGAGCGGTGTGTGATAAA
>JAADYY010000726.1 GCA_010092805.1 Chloroflexota bacterium
ATCACAGAAGGTTCGGGGACTCAGCGCGCCCAGTTGTTCTGGCGCTGGTGCATGGGCTGGCAGGCCACATCCCGCAACATTCACATCTGGGCCATCTGGTTTGCGGCCCTCACAGGTATCACCGGGGCAATCGGCATATTGCTTTCCGGTACGGCTGTGATGGACTGGTTCGAATTCGGCTTGCGTGCTGGCATTGTCGCCCCGCTGCCTTAACAACGGATAAACTACGGAGTAACAGCAGATGAGAAATCCGATTGCAAGCATTCTGGGGGGCAACCGCGTCGCGTTTTTGCTCGTGTTCCTTGGGGTGACGGGCGTGCTGGTGTTCGTGAGTTGGTGGGTGATCGCCTTCGTGAACGATCAAGTGGCTGAAAACCAGCCCATGACCGCCGCCGAACTTGAACTTTCGCCCATCTACGTCAACTTCACCACCGACATCGACGCCTACGTAGACGCCGAGTCGTACCTGGCGATGGCGGCTTACCAGCAAGAATTCCAGCAGCCGCAGAATGTGCAGGTGCTGGTGGGGCTGACCACGCAGGAGATCAACGGCTACATGCTCAACCACGTGGTCGGCGGCCTGCGCGTCAACTGCACCTACTGCCACAGCCTGGCAAACTTCGCGGCGGAAGAGTGGGTGAACCCGGAGACGGGCGAACTCGCCACCGTAGAGATGGAAAACCGCGCCAACGCGCGCCGGCACTTGCAACTGGTGCAGGATCTCAACCGGAATTGGTTGGCCAACCTCGATGAGCTGACCGACGCCAAGCACCCGTCCGGCGTGCAGATGAGCTGCGCGACCTGCCACTACGGCCAGCCGAACCCGCAATCCTGGCCCGACCGCCAGCCGACGCTGCCCAACGACTTCCGGCTGCCGCTGGATCAGAGCCTGACGGCTGAAAACGTGGACTATCTGAACGTCAACGCGCGCAGCGATATTTCGCTCGACCGCGTGCAGTACCAGCAGAACGTGATGTATCACATGAACACCGCGCTGAACGTGGGCTGCACACACTGCCACAATTCGCGCTACTTCCCCAGCCGGGAAGTGCCCGCCATCCACTACGCGCAGAACATGCTGCAAATGACGCAGTACATCTGGCAAGAGTACGGCGAATCGATCAACGGCGTTGAGTTGGGCGATCAGTCGCCGTCGTGTACACTCTGCCATGCGGGCAATGTTATCCCGCCGGGCGCGGTGCGCTCCGCCGACCTGCTGCCAGCAGCGCTGGTGGCGCTGAATTTGGACGAATAGAGTCGCCTGGGGTGGGGCGCGCTGCCTCACCCCAACGACCACCGCACGCAGAAAAACACATGATCTGGGTGAGCATCATCAGGCAATTGTGTAGTAGTGTTAGGCTAAACGCCTTGTGTGGCAGTCACGACGATGGGTACGGTCTTTTATGTCAATACTGAATCAACCCGAACAGGCACAGCGTCCGGGGATGCTTGCTCGCTCAATTGCACTTATGAAGCCGGTGACGTGGTTCCCGCCCACCTGGGCCTTCCTATGGGGGGCGGTCGCCAGCGGGGGCACCACCGGCCAACTGGACGACGTGGTTCGCATCATCATCGGGATGATCATGGCTGGGCCGATCCTGTGCGGCTTGTCACAGGTGATCAACGACTACTGCGACCGTGAGGTCGATGCCATCAACGAACCGGATCGCCTCATCCCATCGGGGCAAATCTCGCTGACGCAGGTGATGGTGACCATCATTGCCCTGATCGTGTTGGGGCTGGCGATTGGCTTTTTCTTGGGCGGGAACATTCCGCTGCTGGTGGTGATTGGCCTGTTCCTGGCCATCGCCTACAGCGCGCCGCCGCTGCGCGCCAAGCGCAACGGCTGGTATGGCAATGCGCTGGCGGCCATCTCCTATGAGGGGCTGGCCTGGCTGGCTGGGCACCTGACGTTTGCCGCGCTGACGCCCGCCAGCGTCTTGATCGCGGTGCTGTACTCGTTCGGCACACACGGCATCATGAGCATCAACGACTACAAGAGCATCGACGGTGACCGCGCCAGCGGCATCAACTCGATCCCGGTGCTGTATGGGCCGAAGCGCGCCGCCTGGCTGATCGTGATCACGATGAACCTGGCCCAGGTCGGCGTGATCGCGGCGTTTTTGGCGTGGGGGCAGCCGCTCATCGCGCTGTTCATCGCGGGGATTTTGGCGGCGCAGCTCCCGCTCCAGCGGCAGTTTTTGCGCCACCCAATGGATTATTTTCTCAAGTTCAGCGCTTTCGGCGTCCTCATTTTTGTGCTGGGGATGCCCATCGCGGCGTTTGGCCTGCGCGCACTGTGAGTGCCGGGGTCAGCGTTGGCCGTGTGGCGCTGCCTGACTACGCAGAATCTCAGCGGCTGTACTGGCGGGGGGCTGGTGCAGTCGGCTGTCGTCGAAGTATTGTTATGCTTTTCGTAAGTGAGTAAAGAAAGCAGGCTGATGTCTTTGAACCCGATAAAACCCATTCTCGTGGTGGGCGCGTCAGTGGGCGGTTCGACCGCCGCCAACACGCTCGTGAACGCGGGCGTGCCCGTGATTCTACTGGAACGCGATCTGTCGTTTGTGAAGCCCTGCGGTGGCGCGCTGCCACCCGTTGCATTTGATGAATTCGACATCCCCAAAGCGCTGATCTCGCGCAAAGTGCGCAAAGCGATGATCCATTCGCCCACCGAGCGCACCGCCGAGATCGATGTGGTGGGTCTCAAACCGGGCCGCGACGAGTTCGTCGCCATGACCACCCGCGAAGAACTCGACTCGTACCTGCGCGACCGTGCGGTCGAGAACGGCGCGGAGCTGATCGAGGGTAAGCTGGTCGATCTGGCCCGCCATGCCAACGGCGTGACCGCGACCTACACGCCGAAGGGTTCACAAGAGCTGGTCTCGCTGGAAGTCGAGGCGGTCATCGGCGCGGACGGCGCGTATTCGACGACGGCGCGGCTGCTGGGGCTGCCGCGTTTGCCCTACTGCATGGCGATTCAAGAGCGCATCCAACTGCCGGAAGACAAGATGGCCCGCTGGGAAGCCACCGCCGACCTGTATCTGGGGCAGCAGGTCAGCCCGGATCTATATGCGTGGGCCTTCCCCAAAGCGGATCACGTGGCGGTGGGCTGCGGCGCGGGCGTCGGCAAAACGCAGCAGATGCGTCAACTGCTGTGCAACCTCAAAGATCGGCTGGCGCAGGAACTGGCGGGCGGCGAAGTGTTCATGCGTGAAGCGCACGCCCTGCCCATGCACCCGCGCGATCACATCGCGTTTGAGCGCGTGATGCTCGTCGGTGATGCAGCGGGGTTGGTCGTCGGCACGTCCGGCGAGGGCATCTACTGGGCGATGAAGAGTGCCGATCTGGCTGCCAAAACGCTCATCGAGACGCTGCCGGATACATCCGAGGCGGCGCTGCGCCAATACGAACGCCAATGGTGGAAGAGCTACCGCACCATGTACCGCTTCTTGCAGTGGCTGCAAAAATGGGGCTATGGCAATGAGAAGCAGATGGAAGTCTTCACCGATATGTGCCGCAACAAAGACGTGCAGCGGCTGACCTTCGAGTCGTATATGTACAAGCAGATGACGCCCGTCTCCTGGCCCGCGCAGATGCGCATGACGGCAGACATCGTGGCGGCCCAGGCCCGGCACTACATCAAAGTTTAACCAGGGAGCCTTGCCTTATGCAGCCGCTCACCTTCCTGATCCCGGTACTGTACGCGATCTTCCTGTGGTGGTTCACCACCGGCGTGATCATCGTCGTGTTTGGGCGCGGGCCGCTCGTCAAGCGGATCTATTACGCCCTGGCGACGTTGGCCCTGTTGATCGCGCTCGCTGGCCTGTTCGTCACCCGTGACCGCACCGACGTACACGCGGTCTACATCGCCGTGACCTGCGGCGTCGTCATTTGGGGGTGGCAGTTGGCCGGGTACTACCTCGGCTTCGTGACCGGCCCGCACCGCGATCATCAAGTCGATGACGGCGCACGCTCGCTGTGGGATCGGTTCGGGCTGGCGCTGCGCGCCGGGATACATCACGAGCTGCTGGCGCTCGGCTTCGGCGCGCTCCTGACGATCATCGTCTGGGGGCAGGCCAATCACTGGGGGCTGCTGATGTACGTGGCGTTGTGGCTGATGCACGCCAGCGCCAAACTCAACGTGTTCTTCGGCGTGCGCAACTTCCGCATCGACTTTCTGCCGGGGCACCTGCATCACCTGGAAGCACTGCTCAACAAGCGGGATCATAACGAATTCTTTCCGCTGGCGATGGTGGCGGCCACCAGCGCGGTGGTCGTGCTGGTCTACCACGCGATCATGCCCTCTGGGAGCGACGCGCAAACCGTCGGCTCGCTGCTCATCGCCACGATGATGGCGTTGGGCATTCTGGAGCACGCGCTGCTGATTCTGCCCGTCCCACTGATGTTGTGGGGCTGGGGCGCGCGCCCGCTGCCACCTTCCAACGACCAGACCGTCTCGAAGCAAGAGATTAATGGGTAAAACGGCAATGATAACGACTCGCACACCAACGGCCCCCCCGCAACCGCAGCGCCACAGCCACCAGACGCTGACGTACCAGCGCCCAGGTGGCCCGGTGGTCGTCGATATCTGGGAGCCGGAAACGCCGGGCGCTGTAGCGCCTGTGCTGCTGGTTCACGGTTGGGGCGGCTCTGGCAGCTACTGGCGGCAAACGGCGCAAGCGCTCGCCGCGACCACCCGCGTCATCGTCCCAGATCTACCGGGGACGGGGCGTTCGCAGCCCGTGCGCGGGCCGCAGAATATGTATGATCAGGTCGAGACATTGGCCTGGCTGCTCGACGCGCTCGAAATTGACCGGGTGCAAATCGTCGGCCACTCGATGGGCGGCGCGATGTCGGTGCTGCTGAGCGCCCAGCGCCCCGATCAGGTGGAGCGGCTGGTGCTCACCGCGCTGACGTTCTTCATGACCAAGCAGCAGGAAGCCATCTACGCGCAGGTGATGGGCTTCTTCAAAGTGATGATGCTCCTGCGCCACCGATCATTTGTGCATGTGCCGGGGCTGTCGCAGATGATGGCGCAGCAGTATTTCCACCGCCTCCCGGATGACCCGGCGGTGCTGCGCGAAGGTCTCATGGAATATTTGCGGCTGGATCGGGAGACGGCGCTGGCCTGCGCCGGCAACGCCACCGACGCCGCCATCCGCGAGGCCGGGGCGCAGGTCACAGCCCCGACGCTGCTGATCGCTTCGCGGCAGGATCAAATGATGCCGATGGAAAATGTCGATTTCACGCTCGACATCATCCCAGACAGCCGCGTCCGCTGGATTGAAGCGTGCGGCCACCTGCCGATGGTCGAGAAGCCCGACGCTTACCTGGCGCTGCTGCGCGACTTTCTCGTGCTGTGATGGGCTGAACGCGAAAAGTAGATTAGATTGGCGAATAATCAACGAACCATGACGACTTCAGGGTACACCGACGAACAAATGGAACGGCGCGCCAGCAGCAAATGGACGCTTGTGCAGATGATCCTCGCGCCGCTGCAATTCTTGACGTTCATCATCAGCCTTATCCTGATCATCCGCTACCTGACGACGGGTGAAGGCTACGAGATCGCGACGGCCAGCGTGATCATCAAGATTGCGCTGCTGTGGGTGATCACGATCACGGGCATGTTCTGGGAAAAAGAGATGTTCGGCCAGTGGTTCCTGGCGAAGGAATTTTTCTGGGAAGACGCGCTCAACGCGGTGGCGCTGTTCATGCACAACCTGTATTTTGTGGCGCTGCTGCTGGGCTGGAACGAGCAAGACCTGATGCTGCTGATGCTGGTGGCCTACATCAGCTACCTGGTGAATTTCGCGCAGTTTCTGGTGCGCGGGCTGCGGGCGCGCAAACAGCGCCTCGCCGCTGCGGACAACGCGAATGCGCAAACGCCGGTGACCGCCACCAATGACTGATCAGCCAAACGCCCAGCCGCTGCAAACACAAGCCGTCGTGATCACCGCGCCGGAACAGGTCGAATTGCAAACTGTGACTCTGCGCGACCCGGCCCCGGACGAAGTGATCATCCAGACGGCCTACACCTCGATCAGTGCGGGCACCGAGCGGATGCTCTTCGGCGGGCAGATGCCCCACCCGATGCTGCAACTCCCGGTGATCCCTGGCTACGAGACGGTCGGGCGCGTGGTCGAGACGGGCGCGGACGTGCTGCCCAGCCTCAAGGACACGTGGGTGTATGTGGGCGGCGCGCAGTGCTACCAGGGCATCAACGCGGCGTGGGGCGGCCAAGCGGCGACGATCATCACCGGGGCGCAGCGCGTGATCCCGCTGGACGGCATCGCGCCCCGTCACGGCCTGATTCTGGCGCTGGCAGCGACGGCGCTGCACGGCATCGATGTGCTGAACCCGGCGATGAGCCGCCGCATCCTCGTGATCGGGCAGGGGCCGGTCGGTCAGTTGGCGGCGCGGCTGGCGCGGCTGCGCGAGACGTGGGTGGCCGTGAGCGACCTCAACGCCGACCGCTTGCGCCGCGCGGAAGCCGATCTCATTCTGGATGCGGCGGACGGCCCGCTCAGTGAACGGCTGGGCGCGCCGGTCGATGCGATCATCGAAGCCAGCGGATCGATGACGGCGCTCACCGAAGCGCTGCCCGCGCTGGCGAACGGTGGCACGATCCTGCTGTTGGGGTACTATCAGCAGTTGACGCTGCCCTACATGCCGCTGTTTCTGAAAGAGGCGCGGCTGCTGACGGCCAAAGAATGGGGGCCGCACGACCTCGACCGCTGCCGTGACCTGCTGGCCGAGGGCAAACTCGACGCCGCGCCGCTGCTCACCCACGAACTGCCGATCC
>JAADYY010000727.1 GCA_010092805.1 Chloroflexota bacterium
CGATGTGATCAGCCTGGCGGTGGATGGCCGCGAGTATCAGTTCACCGTCCCCGCAACGCTGGACGTGAGCAAGGGCGATGTCGTTTACATCCGCACCTCGGCGGTGACGGGCGTGCATGTGCCGCCGGACGCCGCCTACAACACCGCTGGCACCGACGCGACCGATCTGGCGCTGTTCCGCGCGACGGCGGACAAGGACACGAACAACGTCGTCACTGGGATTCTGCTCAGCGGACGCTAACGCCCCTCAGATGCGCGTAATGTAATCTTTTACGCAGACTGTCAGACAGAGGCGTTATCCCAATCATCAGCGCGCACGCACGCGCATGTGCAGTTGTGCAGGCTTATGCTGCGCAACCCTGCACGACTATGTAATGGAAGGACAACCGATGCAAGCGAAACAACTCAGCGGCACCTGGTCGCTGAATCTGATCACCCGCGAGACGCGCAGCTTCGACAAGCCCTGGGCATCGTCGCAGCCGGGGCTGCGGCTGCAAGATCACCTGCGCATCATTGAGCAGAGCGCCGGGCGCACCGTCGTCGAGTTCATCGGCACCGACGATTTCGCCGCGCAGTGGCATGATCGTCAGCGCTACGAGATCGAAGCCGGGCGCGATCAGGAGCCGCTGCTCTACACACCGATCTACAACACGATCAGCGATCCGTCGCTGCCGCGCAATGTGGCCGTGTATACGCTTGGCCCGGCGGGCGTGATCTTCGACGAGGTGACGGAGGGCGGCGACGTGCGCTTCCTCACCGTCAGCGACAGCAGCAACCTCGTACCGATCAAGCACTACGCCGTCGGTGTTGAGTACAGTAAGGATCTGGTGATCTACAACGAGTTGTGGAACCTGCCGATCATCGAGCGGGCGGCGGGGGCAGCGTTCAACGCGCTGCTGAACCACATCCACTTCGCGCCGTTCCTCAACGCGACCTACACCGCCGCGAATCAGACGGCGGCGAGCGCGGTCGGTGATACGCTGGTGGAGAAGACGCTGCGCACCATCGAGGACGCGGTCGCCAACGCTTCAACCGACACGACCAACCCACGTCGCGGGCCGTATGCGCTGCTGGTGAGCAGCAACAACTTCTTCACCGTCGAGCGCGCGCTCACCGAAGTGGCGCAGATGGGCCTGACGCAGCAATCGAGCGCCGTCGGTCGCGTGCAGCACCTGATCGCGTATGACGGTTGGGGCGGCACGCGCGGCAAGAAGTCGGTGTCATACCCTGGCGTGACCGCCAACACCGCCTACCTGATCAATCTGGCGTTCCGCGAGCAGGATCACCAGTCGTATGAGAAGCAGCCGCTGCAAAGCACACTCGGCGGCGGCGATGTGACGCGCTTCGTGCTGGAGCAGGTCGTGTTCGACGCCTACTTCGGCGTTTACAGCAACCCGACCGCCTCCACCGAGGAGATCACACTCCCGACGAGCTAAGGCGATTGACCTAAGTGTGGGTTCATCGATCCTTACATTAATGGATCGGTTAATCCGCAGTGGACTTAGGTCATCTTTACGCTGCTTCGCTTTTCGCATACGCTGGAAAACAAGGGGCCGGCGCTGCTGCGAGAATCTTTGCAGTCACGCTGGCCTTTGTGCTCCTGGGTGAGGTTTGGGTGATAAGTTTACAGGAGTGGACTCTATGGCGACAGCCGAACAGCGCGACCGCCTGCGCGCCGATCTCGACGCGAGCAGCAGCGCGATCAGCGACACAGACGCCGATGATCTGTTTGCGCGGGCCGAAGCGCGCTACCCACGCAACAGCGCCGCCAGCGAAGCCTACACCCGGCTGCTGGCGCTGCGCCAATTGCTGGCCGCGGCGGCCAAACGCAGTGATTACGCCCAGAACGAAAGCCGCGAGTCGCTGGGGCAAATCTTTGATCACTTGCAGCGGCTGCGCGCAACTTATGCCGACGATCTGCAAGCGGCGCTGGCCGATACCGAGATCGTGACGCGCTTCGGCGGGCTGCGGCGTAAACCGACGCGCATCGAGGAGCTGCCCGATGCCTGATTTCGACACATGGCTCGCCGAGATCGCGCAGCCAACACACGCCGCCAGCCGTGCGGTCGTGACCTGGGCGCGCATCAACGAGCGCCCGACGACGATCACCCTCCGCCGCAGCGGAGTCGCGCGCAGCCCGCAGATCGTCCGCGTCGAACTCGACAGCCGCGCCCGCGAGGATACGCGCGTTGTGGCGGGCGGGGCCAACGCGCAGCCGGGCGTCACCCGTGCGGTGATCTTCGGCGTGCGCGATCACGCGACGGTGGCGGATACCGACATTCAGCGCGGCGACCGTGTCGTGATCGCGGGGATGGAATACGAAGTCATCACGCTGATCCACGCGCCGGGTGCGGTGCAGGCGATCTGCGAGGCGCGCGTATGATGCACGAATTTTACTGGTAGGACGACTGATGGAACGAAGGAACACGGCACGATGATCACATTTCGCTGGCAGGTCGATCCGGAAACGGCGCTCGACGCCGGGCAGGCGGCCTGGATGGACGACATCAACCAACAACTCCGATTGATCGCGCAGACCCGCGCCGATGCCATCGCGGCGTGGATGCAAGCCAACGCCCCCTGGCAGGATGTGACGGGCGCGGCGCGGGCGCGGCTGCACACCGATGTCGAGCTGCTCGTGGAAGGGCTGGTGATCGCGCTGGATCATGGCGTCGATTACGGCCTCTTCCTCGAACTGATGGGCGCGGGCGAGTTCGCCATCATCGGCCCGGCGCTCGATACCTGGGCACCGATTGTGTACGACGATCTGCGGCGGCTGCTCCAATGACCGCGACCGCCGACGCGATCAAGACGCTGCTGGCCGACGACCCCACACTGATCGCGGCGCTGCCGGGCGGGCTGCACACCTTCGCCGACATCGGGCGGACGGGCATCAGCCGCCTGACGATCCCGGCGGCCTATGACACGGCGGGCTACCTGCGCCCGTTCGCCGTGATCAAGTGCCGCGATGAGCAGCCCTGGGGCAATCTGGCGGATTCGGCGGCGCAGGTGAGCGGGGCACGTGCCATCGTGGAAATCTATCTGTACAGCGACGGCGACGATGACTTCACCGCGCTGGAGGTGGCCCGCGAACGCATTTATGCGCTGTTGCAACACACATTCGTCGGGGATCGCTGGCTGCGCTGGATCGGTCACAGCGATCATCTGCGCGACCCCAAGC
>JAADYY010000193.1 GCA_010092805.1 Chloroflexota bacterium
CGCCTGGCCGAACTGATGAACGCCGAGTCCACCGAACCCAACAATGCTGAATAAACCCCAACCAGTGGGGCATTCCAGACTTTGTGTGTATAATCACAAAGTACGGTTGCCCCGCTTTTTTGTGGATCGCGCGATGATCGCGAAAAATGGACTGTTTGTCGTGAGTTGTGAGGATAAGGTAGGGGCATGTTAGAGACACTTCGCACAGCGTGGCGGCTGCCGGAGCTGCGCAATAAGCTGCTGCTGACTGGGTTGATTCTGGTGATTTATCAGTTCGCCGCCCACGTGCCGGTGATCGGTGTGGATCGTGTGGCACTCCAGAACCTCATCGAGGGGCAGGCGGGCGGTTTCGTCGGCGTGCTGAACCTGCTTTCGGGCGGCGCGTTGCAGCAATTCAGCGTGATCGCTAACGGTGTGTACCCATACATCACCGCGTCGATTATTCTGCAGGTGCTCACCCCGGTCATCCCGCGCCTGGAGCAGATCCAGAAAGAGCCGGGCGGGCGCGAAAAGATCGAGAATTACACCTACTATCTGGCTATTCCGATGGCGATTTTGCAGACCGTCAGCCAAATCAACATCTTCAACGCCATCGGCGGGCGGCCCATCATCCCAGATTTCGGCGTCGATTTTCTGTTGACCCTGACGGTGATCGTCACGATGACGGGGGGGACCATGTTCGCCATCTGGCTGGGCCAGTTGATCACCGAACAGGGGATCGGCAATGGCTTGTCGATCATCATCTTCGCTGGGATCGTGGCGCTCGCGCCCGAAAATCTCGTCCGGCTGCTCACCAACTCAACCCAGCCGGCTTTCAATCTTGTCGCCTTCGTGCTGATCACAGTCGTGAGTATTGTGGGGATTGTGATCATTCAGGAAGGGGTGCGAAGAATCCCGGTACAATATGGGAAACGGGTGCGCGGGCGAAAACAGTACGGTGGCGCGAGCACCCATATCCCGCTGCGCGTCAATCCCGTCGGCATGATCCCGCTGATTTTTGCGCAGTCGGTGATCACGTTCCCGGCGCTGCTGGTCAATCTGTTCCCAGATGGCCCGCTGCGGCAGTCGATCAACTTGTCGTTCGGGCAGCAGCAAGGGCTGGCCTACTGGGGCACGTTCTTCATATTGGTCGTCGCTTTCACCTTTATCTACTCAGATATTATGGTGGGCAACCAGAACCTGGCCGAGAATTTGCAAAGGAACGGCGGGTTCATCCCCGGCATTAGGCCGGGCAAACGCACGCAGGAGTATATCCTGCGTGTGACACGACGAATCACGCTGGTGGGTGCGCTCTTCCTGGGCATTATCGCCATTGTGCCGGGCGTGATGGATCTGGTCAATCGATTATTGTTCCCGAATGAAGTTGTGTTTGGCGTGGCTGGGAATGCAGCCCTCGTGTTGGCGGGTTCGGGCTTGATCATCGTCGTCGGTGTCGTCATCGATACCATGCGGCAGCTTGAAGCGCAGCTCGCCATGCGCAACTACGACCGCTTCGCGCGCTAACTGCACACCGTCTACTCAGGGGAGCACCGACGGCGCAGAGGTTGGCGTCGTCGGTACCGCCTCCAGTTGGGCGGGACGATGGGCAGTGCGACACGCGGGCGATTTGCCGGTTCTTAGGTCAATCTGTCCTGGGGCATCCATCCCCTAAAATAGTGGAGACCAAAAATGGGTTTATATCTTCTTTTGTTGGGTGTGCAGGGTGCGGGCAAAGGCGAACAGGCGCGGTACGTCCGCGAAACCTACAGTATCCCGCATGTTTCAACCGGTGATCTGTTCCGGGCCATGCAAACACGCGACGACGCGCTGGCGCGCCGTGTGCAGCAAATTCTGAATGAGGGTCGTTTGGTTGATGACGACACCACCAACGAAATCGTCCGTGAGCGGTTAGAACAGCCAGATGCACAGGGCGGCGTGGTGCTGGACGGTTACCCGCGCAGCATCGGCCAGGCGCAATGGCTCGACGCTTACCTGAGCAGCCGGGGCGAAAAGATTGCCAGTGTGCTGCTGCTGGAACTCGACCTGTTCACGGCGTTTCAGCGGGCGTTTGGGCGCGTCTCGTCGGTCGAAACTGGTCAGAGCTACAACATCTACTCGAACAGCGACGGCATCGAGTGGGCATTTGTCGAATCTGAGGGATGTGGGAATCACCCGCCGCGTTTGCACGCCACGCTCACCGAAACGGGCGAGGTGCTCAAGCGCCGCCCCGACGACGCCAACGCCCACGCCATCATCAAGCGCATCAATGCATACCAACAGACAACCATGCCGCTCGTCGAATATTACAACGATCAGGGCGCGTTGAGCCGCATCAACGCCGCACAGCCCATCGAGGACGTGAGCGCCCAGATCAACGCTGTGATCGCCCAGGTGCGCGTCTAGCCGCGCGCCACCCACGCCATCAGCGGAAAACCTGGAGAAACACCGAAATGCCGGTAGTCATCAAAACCCCAGACGAGATCAAGATCATGCGCGAGGCCGGGCGGATTGTGGCGAAGGTGCATCAGGCCCTGCGGGAAGCGGTCCGCCCCGGCGTCACGACGGGTGAACTGGACAAGATCGCCGAAACCATCATCCGCGATCACAAGGCGGTGCCTGCGTTTCTGGATTACCCCAAGCCCAACTCACCGAACTTCCCGGCCAGCATCACCGCGTCCATCAACAATGAGCTGGTGCATGGCATTCCCGGCGAGCGGGTGCTCAAAGAGGGCGAGATTATCAGCCTGGATGTGGGCACGGTTTACGAGGGGTTTGTGGGTGACGCCGCCTTCACAATGGGGGTCGGTGAGATCCCGGCCCCAGTGCAACGGCTGCTGGATGTGACCGAAGAGGCGCTGCGTGTCGGCATTGAAGCGTCGGTGCTGCCGAACGAAACCAAAGATGTGTCGATGGCGGTGCAGGCCTATGTCGAGCGGCAGGGCTACAGTGTCGTGCGTGAATACACGGGGCATGGGGTGGGCCGTGCTATGCACGAAGAGCCGCAGGTGCCTAATTGGTGGCCGCGCAATGCCCGGCAGCGCGGCTGGCGCAGCTACCCGCTCGAAGTGGGCATGACTTACGCGCTTGAGCCGATGGTCAATTTGGGACGCCCGGAGACGCGCGAACTCGATGACAAGTGGACGGTCGTCACGCGGGATGGCTCGCTGTGTGCGCACTTTGAGCACACCATCGCCATCACCGACGGCGAACCGCTCATTCTGACGCTGCCGTAGCGGCGCGCTCCTGGGATCATGCTGCGCTCATGTAACTCTTGTGCGCCG
Source organism: Chloroflexota bacterium (assembly GCA_010092805.1). Classification (GTDB taxonomy): domain Bacteria; phylum Chloroflexota; class Anaerolineae; order Aggregatilineales; family Phototrophicaceae; genus Flexifilum. Next base: position 3,261 of record JAADYY010000193.1, read on the forward strand.
CTCATGGAATTCACCGTAGACTCTGATGGTGGATGCCCGTATAATGTATGACTTGCTAAGACAGACATGAGAAAGCGATAGGCGGATTATGCGTGTATCCACGAGTGTCAAGAAGCGCTGCCCGAAGTGCCGTGTCATCCGTCGCAAGGGCAACGTGATGATCATCTGCGAAAACCCGAAGCACAAGCAGCGTCAGGGCTAAGCCCGCGCCGCCGCGAGCCGCTAGGGGAAGCAGAGGGAGCGAAAAATTATGTCTCGTATTGAAGGTGTCGACCTGCCCCGCGATAAGCGCATCGAAGTGGCGCTGACGTATATTTATGGGATTGGCCGCACGACCAGCCGCCAACTCTTGGCGCAAACCGGTGTGAACCCGGACATCCGTGTGCGTGATTTGAGCGAAGCGGATATGCAGTCGCTGCGTGACGCGGTCGGTGGTCTGACCGTCGAAGGTGATTTGCGCCGCGAAACGCAGTTGAACATCAAGCGGCTGTCGGAAATCGGCAGCTATCGCGGGTTGCGCCACCGCCGCAGCCTGCCCGTGCATGGCCAGCGCAGCCGCACCAACGCGCGCACCCGCAAAGGGCCAAAGAAGACGGTGCCGGGGCGTGGTCGGCGGCGCGGTGCCACCAAGAAGTAGACCCGGCGACGGGTTCGGCAAGCAAACGTCAACCCCGCTGGTTTGACACCGCGATCTGGTAAGGTCGCCAGCGACAACCGGATAAATTGGTACAGCATGCGCCCTGACATCTATCGACAGATTGTCGTCAGGGCGCATATTAGCGCACATGAGCCGTACGCGATCAGCGTATGCACACAGCGAAGAGAGCGGAGATAGAAAAACTATGGCTCGTCAACCGAGAAGAGGTGGGGGTCGCCGGACAACGTCCAGAAAAGCGACAAAAAATATCCCCTACGGACAAGCGCATATCTTCGCCACGTTCAACAACACAATCGTTTCGCTCAGCGATCAGTCGGGGAACGTGGTGTCGTGGGCCAGCGCGGGCACCTCCGGGTTCAAGGGCAGCCGCAAGAGCACGCCCTATGCGGCGCGTGTTGCCGCGCAATCGGCCTCGGAAGTGGCGCAGACTCACGGGATGCAGGAAGTGGATGTGTTTGTGAAAGGGCCTGGGCCAGGCCGCGAAGCTGCCATCCGCGCGATTCAAGCGAGCGGCCTGAAGGTGCGCTCGATCACCGATATTACACCGGTGCCGCACAACGGCGTCCGCCCCCCCAAGAAACGGCGTGTTTAAGTCGAGCAGTTGGTTAGTGGAATGGTAGCGGTACGAGAGTTTGGAGGGCGCGGAGTTTTGGTTACAAATAACATGGTACTGCCCCATAAGGTCGACAGCGACGCCACGACGCGCAATTATGGGCGCTTCATCATCAGCCCGCTGGAAAGCGGCTACGGCCTCACGTTGGGCACAGCGCTGCGGCGGGTGCTGCTGTCGTCGCTGCCGGGCGCGGCGGTGACGAGTATGCGCGTTTCGGATGTGCATCACGAGTTTTCGGCCATCCCGAATGTGCGCGAGGACATGACGCAGTTGATGCTGCAAATCAAGCAGCTGCGGCTGAAGCTGCACGAAGGCGAACAGTCCCGCCTGCGGCTGGAACATCGCGGCGAGGGCACCGTGACGGCGGCGGACATCGTGCCCATGCCGGAAGTTGAAATCATCAATACGGACCTGTACCTGTTCACCGCAGATTCGCCGGACGCGCACATCGAGATGGAATTCGAGGTGCAGATGGGCCGCGGTTACAGCCCCAGCGAAGAACGCGGGCGGCTGCCGATTGGTGAACTGCCCGTCGATGCCATCTTCAGCCCCATTCGCCGCGTCAACTTCGATGTGGAGCCGGCGCGTGTGGGCCAGCGCACCAACTACGACAAGCTGGTCATCGAAATCTGGGCCGACGGCACCATCCGCCCGGAAGACGCGCTGAGCAACGCGGCGCAGATCCTCATGAAGCATCTCACGGTGATCGGCGGTGTGCCGATTGGCGAGGACGAGATCGAGCCGCTGCCACCCAGCGGGGAGCCAGAAGCGCGCCCGAAGGACAAGCTCTACGAGAAGCCGATTGAGGAACTTGATCTGAGCGTGCGCGTGTTCAATTCGCTGAAGCGCACCGGGATCACGACGATTGGCGATGTGCTCGACATGCTGGAGCGCGGCCCGGACGCGATGCTGGCGATTCGCAACTTTGGCGAAAAGTCGCTGGATGAGCTGGTCGATAAGCTGAAAGAAAAGGGGTATCTCGACCAGGATGTCGAAATCCCCACAACGCTGAACGAGTAAGAAGGCAGGAGGGGCGCAGTCATGCGACATCGTGTAAGCGGAAAACACCTGGGGCGCGATACGGGCCAGCGCAAAGCGCTGCGCCTGGCCCTGACGCGCGCGCTGCTCGAAAACGAGCGCATCGAGACGACGAAGGCTAAAGCGCAGTTTGTGCGCGGCCACGTCGAAAAACTGATCACGACCGCCAAGCGCGGCCTGGCCCACGAAGACCCGGCGCGGGCGGTGCACGCCCGGCGCATCGCGGCCAGCAAGCTGAACAATGACCGGGCGCTGGTGGGCAAGCTGTTCGACACGCTGGCCCCGCGCTACGAGGATCGTCCTGGCGGCTACACGCGCATCCTCAAGCTGGGGCCGCGCAAAGGCGATGCCGCCGAGATGGTGCTCCTAGAGCTGGTCGACCGCGAAGAGGCATAAACGTCATCGCGTGCGACGACGCCATGATCACGGAGCGGGTGCGCTACCGGGCGACGCTGGCCTATGACGGCGCGGCTTATGAAGGTTTCCAGCGCCAAATCGACGGGACGCCGACCATTCAGGGCGCGGTCGAGGCGGCGCTGGCCGCGGTGACGGGCCAGCAAGCGACGGTGCTCGGCGCGGGGCGCACCGATACGGGCGTCCATGCCACCGGGCAGGTGATCGCGTTTGATGTGGCGTGGCAGCATTCGGATGAAGCGCTGCAACGGGCGCTGAACGCTAACCTGCCCGACGACATCGCGCTGCAAGCGGTTGAGTCGTTGGGTGCGGGCGCGACGTTCCACCCCCGCTTCGATGCGGTGACGCGATTGTATCGTTACCGTGTCTATCAGGCGGCGCACCGTCACCCGCTGTGGCGATCTTGTGCGTGGTATGTGCGCCGAACGCTGGATGGTGCCGCGCTGGACACGGCGGCGGCGCTGCTGACCGGACGGCATGATTTCGCGGCGTTCGGCAAACCACCGAACGAGCGCAGCACCAACACTGTCCGCACGGTTTCACACTCCGCGTGGGCGCATGATCCCGCCGCCGAGGGCGTGCTGTGGACGTACGTGATTGAGGCAGATGCGTTTTTGCAACACATGGTGCGGCGCATCGTCGGCACTTTGGTTGATGTGGGGCGCGGTGCCCTGACCGTTGATCAATTTGCGGCGCTGCTGCATGACGCGGCACCGCTCAGCGCCAAAGCGATGGCCCCGCCGCATGGCTTAACGTTGGCACAAGTCAGCTATGGCGCGGCACCACCGCCCATAAACACGGAAAGCGCCGAGGAAAACGGCAGAGGAAATAATCGAGATGGCACTCACAAAAACTTACGCACCAAAACCACTGGAAATTGAGCGCAAGTGGTGGGTTGTGGACGCCAAAGGGCAAACTCTGGGGCGGCTGGCGTCGCAGATCGCGCCGATCCTGCGCGGCAAACACAAGCCGATCTTTGCGCCCAACGCCGATGTCGGCGACTTTGTGATCGTGATCAACTGCGATAAATTCATCGTCACCGGCAACCGCATGAACGATAAGATGTACTATCGGCACTCCGGCTATGTCGGCGGCCTGAAGGAGATCAATTTGCGGGATCAGCTCAAGAAATTCCCCGACCGCCCCATCAAGCTCGCGGTCAAGGGGATGCTGCCGAAGAATCCGCTGGGTCGCAAGATGTTTACGCGGCTGAAGGTGTATCAGGGCACTGAGCACCCGCACGCCGCGCAGAAGCCCGAAGTGCTGGAACTGTAACCGCCGAGGAGCGAATAACCGATGTCTGCGCAATATTATGAGGGGATTGGGCGGCGCAAGGCGGCCAGCGCACGGGTGCGCATCTTCCCCGGCGGCACAGGCCGCATCGTGATCAATGACCGCGACGGGAACGAATACATCTCGCGCGCGGGCGATATGGAAATCATCATGGAGCCGCTGCGCGCCATTGGCCAGGAACGCGGCTACGACATCTCTGTGCATGTCAACGGTGGCGGCGTGACCGGCCAACGTGACGCCATCCAACTGGGGTTGGCACGGGCGCTGCTCAAGCTCGACCCGGACCTGCGTGCCGCGCTGCGTGAGCACGACCTGCTCAGCCGCGACCCGCGTGTCAAGGAACGGAAGAAGCCCGGCCTCAAGCGTGCGCGCAAGGCCCCGACCTACACGAAACGCTAGGCCGCGCCGAGCAGACACATGCCGGATGCAATCTCGAATACGCACAGGCAAGGTCAGTCGATACCCTCACGACCTTGCCTGTTTGCGTTGATCGGCTGGCCGCGCTAACGGATCAGTGTCAGCAGGCTGTTGATCACGTCGGTGTAGAAGTTGCCGCCCATCTGCGAGATCATCACGAACGGCTCGCCCGGCGTGCCGATGAACGGCGAGAGTGTCCAGGCCATTTGGCTGCCGACGAAGCCGTACAGCAGCACCCACAGCGCAAAGAAGATGCGGCGCGTCTGCAACCCGGCTTGATCATCATTGGCGGTCACCACGCTGATGCCATGCCGCAAAAACAGCACGCCCATCACGCCCGCGACGGCGAAGAACACCACGTTCAGCAGTTTGAAAAATTCGTACTGGCTGGATGTGAGCTGAAAAAACAGTGTGATCGGCGCGAGGCTGACCATTAGCACCGCCGTCGTCGTGATCGCGGTGAGCACCAGCGCGATCACCTGCATGAACGTCTGGCGCGCACCGAACAGAATATTGAAGAAATGCAGCGACGGCGTGCAGATCAGCAGCGTGA
>JAADYY010000728.1 GCA_010092805.1 Chloroflexota bacterium
CTGGCCGACGCCGGCCATGCGCGAAGCGATGGCGAACGCCGTTCTGGGCGACGATGTTTACGGCGAAGACCCCACCGTCAACGCGCTGGAGGCGGAAGCCGCCGCGCTGCTGGGCAAAGAGGCCGGATTGTTCGTCGTCAGCGGCACGATGGGTAACCTGACGGCGGTGCTGACTCACTGCGGGCGCGGCGATGAAGTCATCCTGGGCCATCAATCGCACATCTTCAACTACGAGTTGGGGAGTGTCGCGGCTTACGGCGGCATCCACCCGCACCCGCTGCCCGTGCAGCACGACGGCACCCTCGCACTCGACGCGATTCGTGCTGCGCTGCGCCCAAAGGTCGGCCACTTCCCCACCACGCGCTTGATCTGTCTGGAGAATACGCAGGGTGGGCGTTGGGGCGCGCCGCTCAGCGCTGAGTATATCGGGCAGGTCGCCGAGATCGCGCGGGCCAACGACCTCAAGCTGCACATCGACGGTGCGCGGCTGTTCAACGCGGCGGCGGCGCTGGAAACCCCGGCCCGCGAACTGGTCGCAGACGCCGACTCGGTGACCTTCTGCGTGTCGAAAGGGTTGTCCGCGCCGGTCGGGTCGGTGTTGGTGGGCACGCAAGCATTCATCACGCACGCACGCAAAACGCGGCGCAGTTTGGGCGGCGGGCTGCGGCAGGCGGGGGTGCTGGCGGCGGCAGGGCTGGTCGCCATCCGCGAGATGACTGACCGCCTCGTTGAAGATCACGCCAACGCGCGGACGCTGGCGCACGGCCTCGCGCAGATCCCCGGCGTCAGCATCGATTTGAACTATGTGCGCAGCAACATGGTCTTCTTCGCCCTCAATGACGACACGCCGATCAGCGCAGAGTCGCTCATTGAACGGCTGAAGGACGACTACAACATCATCGTGCGCCCGTACAGCGTCGAAGATCGCAGTTTCCGGCTGGTGACCCACTACTGGATCACGCCGGAGCATATCGAGCAGGTGCTGGCAGCATTCCGGGCCTTGATCCGCCCAACGATCACCGAAGCGCGCGCGCAGCTCGCGTCGGATTAACGCGCCCCCATGACTCAGCCAGAAGATCCCCGCGAGCCGCGCTGGTCGGCGGAGCCGCCTCCACCCGATCACGCACCCGTTGGGCAGCGGGTGACGCGGGTTCCGGCTCAGCGCGGCGGCATTGACCCGACGTTCGGGTTTCTGATTACGTTGGCGCTGAGTATCGGCCTGATCCCGCTGATCCCGGCAAACACGGATCTACGCTACGTGGTCGCGTGGCTGGCGATGGCGGGCTTCGGTGTGGCGGCGTGGCTGCTGGGCAATACAGCGCGCATCGGGCGGGAAAGCACCGAGAATTTGGTGTGGGGCGTCACGTTCGGACTGATCCTGGCGGCACCGCTGCTGCTGGCCGGGGGCAGCACGCTCGAAACGACCGTCGATCTGCTGTTTCGCGTCGAAATCGACGGGCAGACACAGCAGCTCACCGCCGGGTCGGTGTTGGCGATGGTGGCCTTCGCTATGCCGCTGGCCGAAACGCTGTTCTTTCGCGGTTTCGTGCAGCAGACGCAGCCGCTGTGGTTGGTGGGGATTTACGGATCGGTGTGGTCGGTGCTGCTGTTCTTCCCCACGCTGGATATTATCGGCTTTCCGGTGGTGGCGGTCATCATTGGCACGACGCTGGTGATGATGAACCTGATTTATGCCTATGTGCGGCAGCGCAACGGGTTGGCGTCGGCTTGGCTGTGCCAGATCGTCGTCAATTTGGGTGTGCTGTTCCTGCCCTATCTGGCGTGATGCGGCGGCGCTAATTGCGAAGGGATGCGAAGCGATGCGGATTCTCGTGACGGGGGCGGCTGGGCGGCTGGGGGGCCGCCTGGTAGAGACGCTAGGCGCGCGCGATCATGCGGTGATCGGCGTGGATGTGGCGGATTTTGACATTGCCGATTTCGCCGCAACAAATCGGACAGTCGGGCAGATCGCCCCGGCGCTGATCATCCATGCGGCGGCCTGGACAGATGTAGACGGCTGTGCCCGCGACCCGGAACAAGCCCTCCGCGTCAACGGCTACGGCGCGCAGAATGTCGCGCTCGCGGCGGCAGCGGTCGGCGCGGCAATCCTGTATGTCAGCAGCAACGAGGTTTTCAGCGGCACGACGAAGCAGCCCTACCGCGAATACGACGCCACCGCGCCGATCAATCCCTACGGTTACAGCAAATGGGTCGGCGAGCGCGCCGTGCTGACGCTCAATCCCCGGCATTACGTCGTGCGGACGGCCTGGCTGTTTGCGCACGGCGGCAAGAATTTCGTGCAGAGCATCCTCAATGCGGCGACGCAGGGTAAACCGCTCCGTGTGGTGACCGACGAGATCGCCAACCCCACCTACACCGACGATCTAGCCGCAGCCATCGCCGATTTGATCGAGACGGAGCGCTACGGGATCTATCATCTCGTCAATGAGGGCGCGTGCTCACGCTATGAGTTCGCGCGCCACATCCTGGATCGCACAGGGCATATCGAAACGCACATCGAGCCGATCACGCTGAGCGAATGGCCGCGCGCCTCGACGCCGCCCCCGTTCGCGGCGCTGGAGAATTTGCATGGCAAGCTGCTGGGCGTGACCCTGCGGCCCTGGCAAGCCGCCGTCGATGCATTTCTGGAACGCGAAGGCCGGATCGAGCGCGGGGCGGGCCGATGAGCACGCCGCCCACAGAAAACACCCTCAGCGGCCCCGGCGAACCCGATTTGCTGTCGGTTGTGATCCCGAACTGGAACGGCGCGCATCACCTACGCACCTGCCTTGATGCACTGGCCCGGCAGACGCACACCGAAATCGAAGTGATCGCCGTCGATAACGCCTCACACGACGAGTCGCAGGCGCTTATCTCAGGGGAGTATCCCTGGGTCAAGTTGATCGTGCTGCCAGAAAATCGCGGCTTCACGGGCGCTTGCAACGCCGGGATGATCGCGGCGCGGGGCGAATTTATCGCGCTGCTCAACAACGACACCGAAGTCGATGTGAGTTGGGCGGCGACGGTCGTGGCGGCGTTCGGGCGCAACCCGCAGATCGGGAGTGTGGCCAGCAAAATGCTGTTGTTCGACCGCCGCGATCACATCCACACGACGGGCGATTTTTTCACCCTCGACGGGCGCGCTGGCAATCGTGGTGTATGGGAGCGCGACACCGGCCAATATGATCAGGAAGCCGAGGTGTTCAGCGCGTGCGGCGGCTCGTCGGCCTACCGCCGGGCGATGCTCGCCGAGATTGGCCTGCTGGATGACGACTTCTTTTTCTCCGGCGAAGATGTCGATTTGGGGTGGCGGGCACAGTTGCGCGGCTGGCGCTGTCTTTACACACCTCAAGCAATCGTGTACCATCATTTAGCGGCGACTGGTGGCGGAGTCACCGCAAGTTATTACGACGGACGCAATTTGATCTTCATTCTGGTGAAAAATTATCCGGCGGCGCTGTGGCGCAAGCACGGCAGTGCGGTGCTCAGCGCACAGCGTAGGCTGGCGTGGGAAGCACTGCGCGCGTGGCGCGGTGAGGCCGCCCGCGCACGGCTGCGCGGTATGGTCGCCGGGATCGTAGGTATCCCGCGTATGTGGCCCAAACGCCGCGCGATTCAGGCAGGCTGCCGGGTGTCCAGCGCATATCTCGAGTCGATCTTGACACCGCCTCAATCATGAGTGATTCAGGCACAGCGCGTATGATCTGGCGGGCGCGCGCCCAACACACTAACGGAGCCGAGTTGTTGAACCTCCCGAAACAGCCGCATCTGTCGATCATCATCCCGGCGCATAACGAAGAGCATCGGCTGCCGCACAGCCTGCCGAAGATCGATGCTTTTCTAAAAGCACAGCCGTATGAGGCTGAAGTCATCATTGTGGAGAACGGCAGCCACGACCGGACGGTAGAGGTTGCGCGAGCGTATGCAGATGATCACCCATACGTGCGGGTGCTGGAGGTCGAGACACGCGGCAAGGGGTTGGCGGTCAAGGCGGGGATGCTGGCGGCGCACGGCGCGTATCGCTTCATCTGCGATGTGGATCTGTCGATGCCGATTGAGGATGTGACGGCCTTCCTGCCGCCGTACGCCGACGGCTACGACATCAGCATCGCCACGCGCGAAGGGCCAGCCGCGCGCCGCGTGGGGGAGCCGGAGCATCGGCACATTATGGGCCGCATCAACAACTGGATCATCCAATTGGTAGCGGTGCGCGGCTTCGAGGATACGCAGTGCGGCTTCAAAATGTTCACCAAAGCCGCCGCTGAGGATCTGTTCAGTGTGCAGCAGATGTCCGGCATCGGCTTCGATGTCGAGATTCTGTTCATCGCCAAGCGGCGCGGCTATCGCGTCCGTGAAGTGCCCATCACATGGTACTTTGACCCCGACAGCCGCATCCGGCTGATCGGGGATACATTGAATATTTTGCGAGAGATCTGGCAAATCCGCCGGAATTGGAGCAAGGGAGCCTATGGCAAGGCAGCCATCAAAGACAGCCAGCCTGAACCATGAGCACGCGCTGTGGGCGCTTGGCTTCCGCCGCATTGTGGGGCTGGATGAAGCTGGGCGCGGTGCCTGGGCCGGGCCGGTGGCGGCGGGGGCCGTTTGCCTGCCACCCCGCCGCGACGATCTACCTGAGATTCTGATGGGCGTCCGCGACAGCAAACAGATGACCGCGCGCGCGCGCACCCGCCTGATCGACCACATCAAGGAAGCAGCGCTGGCATGGGGGGTTGGCAGCGCCACCCGCGCCGAGATCGACGATCTGGGCATCGTCCCGGCGACGTGTTTGGCGATGGAACGCGCGCTCGATCACTTGTGTACGCAGTTCCCGCAGATCGTGCCGGATTACCTGCTCGTGGACTCGATCAAGTGGCCGCTGCTGGAACAAACGGACATCGGTCACAGCGCCATGAAACGCGGCGATCAAGAGTCGCTGAGCATCGCGGCGGCCAGTGTGCTGGCCAAGGTTTGGCGCGACGAACAGATGATCGCGCTGGACGCCGCCTACCCAGAGTTCGGGTTCGCGCAGCACAAAGGCTACGGCGTCGATAAACATCAAGCGGCGCTGCGCAAACACGGCCCCACGCCGCTGCACCGCACCACGTTCAAGCCGGTGCGGCTGGCGAATGAGCGCGCCCGATGACCGAGAAGCCGCCGCTGCAACACATCAAAGCCGTCGCCTTTGATCTGGGCGGAACGCTGCTGGACATCGCCCGGCTTTCGGTGCAGGGCGCGCCGCCCTACACCGTGATCCCCGGCGTGGTTGAGACGCTGGCCGCCCTCGAAGGCCGTGTGATCTGCTGTGTGGCGTCCAACAGCGAGCTGGCCGGGCATGTGCTGGCCCGCGATATGGCGGCAGTGGGGATCAGCGGCTACTTCACGCAGGTCTTCACGTCGCACAGCATCGGCGTGGGCAAACCCAACCCCCGATTCTTTCGTGCGCTGCTGTCCACGCTCGAAATCGCGCCGGGCGCTTGTGTGATGATCGGCGACAGTTACCCGGCGGACATCGTGGGCGCGAAGGCCGTCGGTATGCACACGATCTGGTACGCGCCGCGCACCACCGCCGCGCAGACGCCCGATGCCGATGTCGTGATCACATCAATGGGCGGGGTGATCCCGGCGCTTGAGCAAATCGAGGCGAGTCTGGCGTGAAACTCGCGCTGGTGCATGACTGGCTCAACCAGCGCGGTGGTGCCGAAGACGTGCTGGAAACGCTGGTCGCAACCTACCCAGACAGCCCGATTTACACGAGTCTCTACGCGCCCGACATCATGCCCGATGTGTATCGCGCGTGGGATCTGCGCCCGCTGTGGTCGGATCGGCTGCCGGGCATTCGGGCACATCACCAACCCTACCTGCCGATCTACCCGCTGGCGTGGGGTGGGCTGGATCTCTCCGAATACGATGTCATCCTCAGCAACAAGAGCGGCTTCTGTCACGGCGTGCAGCACGACGCCGAAACGCTGCACATCTGCTACTGCCTGGCACCAACGCGCTATGTGTGGCAGCTTGAAAGCTACATCGCGCGTGAGGGGCTGGGCAAACCTGCCGAGATCGCCCTGCGCCCGTTGATCGCGGCGCTGCGGCGCTGGGATTACGCGGCGGCCCAGCGCGTCGATGTCTTCATCGCCATCTCGACCGATATTCAGGCACGCATCCAGCGCTACTATCACCGCACCTCGGAGATCATCTACCCCCCGGTCGCCACTGATCGGTTTCAACCCGCAGCGACCGTTGACGATTACTATCTCGTTGTCTCGCGGCTGATCCCGTACAAGCGCATCGATCTAGCGGTGCAGGCCGCGACTCGGTTGGGGCTGCCGCTCAAGGTGGGCGGCAAGGGCCGTGACCTGGAGCGGCTGCAAGCGCTGGCCGGGCCGACGGTCGAATTTCTCGGCTATGTGCCCGACGACGATCTGCCCGATTTGATGGCGCGCTGCCGGGCATTCATTTTCCCCGGCTTCGAGGATTTCGGCATCACGCCCGTGCAGGCCCAGGCCGCCGGGCGTCCCGTGATCGCGTATGGGGCGGGCGGCGCGCTCGATACCGTCATCCCCGGCCAGACGGGCGTCCATTTCACCGAACAAACCGTCGAGCGCCTGGCAGCGGCACTCGACGATTTCGACCCGGCGGCCTATGATCCAGCCGTGATCCGCGCACATGCCCTGCAATTCGACACCGCCGTCTTTCAGCGCCAGATCCGCGCTTACGTCGAGCGGGCATGGGGGAAGTTCCGCCCCGCGCGCAATGCCCCTGACGCCCCGATCAACTAGCAAGAGCAATCCGCCTAGAAAGGGCAATCTGCCGGGCAGGTGGCGTTCGACTCGGCCTGGTTGCAAATCTGGTCACCACAGAAGCCGAACGGCGGCGAGAAAAACTGCGGCGTCAGACCCGGCGGCTGCGCCGTCTCCAGCCATGTGATCTGCGGGTAGGCGGCATCCGGGTAGACGTAAATGTAATTGGCTGGCACCCACCCCCATTCCGCCCGCTCTGTGCGCACCTCATACCATTGATGGTCGGGGCGGGTGCCGATCAACCACAGACGGGTGCCATACGTCAGGAAACGCAGTTCGGTGGCACCGATGCGCGGCTCCAAGTACAGCCCCACGCCTACCGAGTTCGCGACGAAAGCATCCCCCGTTGGCGTCGCGGTCGCCGCCGGGGTGAACGTCGGTGTGAACGTCAGCGTCGGCGTCCAGGTCGGTGTCGCTGACGGGATTGGGGTTGGCGTCCCTGTTGGGGTGAAGGTGAGCGACGGTGTGATCGTCCGGGTCGGTGTCGCTGTTGGGGTCGGCGGGATCGGTGTGGGCGATGATGTGAACGTCCGTGTGAGGGTGGCGGTCGGCCAGTCCATCTTGGTGGGGATAAGCGTCATGGCCTCTTCACGGGTCAGGGCGCGCGGCGCACAGGCCGCAACGATCACAGCCAGGGCAGCAGCCACGACCAATCCGATGAGGCGGCGAAACACAAAGCGGCGGTGAAACACAAATTCAGTCCTCGGCTTTATGGGCGGTTCCGGCGATCTGCGGGCTGGCGACCGGGATCGGCGCACGAAACGGCGTGATCTCGACCTGCGCGAACCCAGCGCGCGCAATGGCGGCGGCGGTGTCACGGTCAGGGTGGCAGCCATCCGCCACTACCCGCCAGATCGGTTTGATCCAACGCTGAGTCCGGCGCAGCGAGGAGCCTGCCGGCGCGGCGACATGCTCGATGAAGATGAAGCGCCCGCCAGGCCGCAGCACCCGCCGGATCTCACTGAGCACGGTCGCTTGATCGGTGACGGAGCACAGCACCAACGTGCTGATCACCGCGTCGAAACTGGAGTCGGCGAAATCAAGCCGTTCGGCAACGCCGGCCCGCACCTCGCCATCGATCCCGGAGTCGGCGAGCAGCGCGCGTAGATGATCATGAAAGAACACGTTCGGTTCCAAACCCACCCAGCGGACTCCGGCGGGGAGATATTCGAAATTGGCACCATCCCCCGGCCCGATTTCGAGCACAGGGCCGCGCAGATCGGCGAACAGCGCGCGCTTATGCTCCGCGACGGCGCGGGCGTACTCCGGCGACCCGCCGCGAATGTGTGTCCATGCGAAAAACCGCTGCGCCAACCCGGCGCGGGCGTCTGGGTGATGTTGATTGACGATCAAGATGGGCAAATCCTCTATAATCTTTCGCTACACTATTCCACATATCGGCGCGATAAGATAGCCTGAACTGACACCTTATGGTATTGTATCCGCGTTTCCTTGCCAGGAGGTTGGAGCGAGGTGCGAATTTGGAATTGCTTCTGATCGTGCGTGTTCTGCTGCGCCGCTGGTGGTTGGTGCTGCTCCCAGTGATCGTCGTCGCTGTTTTCAGCGTACCAGACCTGCTGCGCGACGGGCCAAGCGGGCCAACGCGGTACGCCGTGCAAATTGATTACAGCGCTGTGCAATCGCTCGACGCGATCCCGCGCACCGAGGGCGATTATCAGGATATTTGGCGCTCGTCGGAACTGACGGTGGACGCCTTCACCCGCTGGGTGACGGGCAATCTTTTCGCCGAAGAGGTCGCGGTGGTCGCCCAGGCCGCGCTAGATAACACGCCCATCGATCCAGCGGTGCTGAGCATCGTCGGCAGCAACGAGGGCGTCGTCGGGCGGCTCGACATCACCTGGGGCGACGCTGACCAGCTCGCCGCGCTTGCCGAAGCAGCGGTTGTCGTGCTGCAATCGCGCAGCCAGGTCTATTTCGCGCAGTTGGGCGGCGCGCCTGCCGAAGTGACGATCCTCAGCCAGTCACCGGTCACGCCGCAACCGCCGGATCTCCCGAATCGCTTCGCGCCGTTTCTGCGCATCGGGCTAGGGTTGCTGGCCGGGGTCGGGTTGGCGCTGCTGGCCCACTACCTGGATCCAGCCGTTCGCCGCCGCCCCGATGTCGAAGCGCTCGGCTTGACGGTCATCGCCACCATCCCGCGCCGATGATCCGCAAACTGATGTTCCTCACCGCCGCGCTCATTGGCTTGATCAGCGGGATTACGTTGGCACAACCCGGCAATTCGGCCTATCGCCCCTACGGTTGGGTCGCCGCCGATCTCGCGCTGCTGATCCCGGCGGGTTGGACAGTCAGCGAAGCCGACGACTCCGCCGCACTGCCGACACTCACGCTGAGCCTCATGTCTGGGGATCAAACGGCAGCGCTGATCCGCTTCGCCGTGCTGCCGGATACCACCTCGGACGCTGATCTGAACGCGGCGCGGCTCACTGCGCTGGCCGATCTGGAGATGGTGGCGCTGAGCCTCACGCCGACGACGTGGTTCGGGCGGGCCGCTCTGGCCGCCGACGCCGTCAGCGTTGACCGCACGCAGACCGGGTCCGTTCGCATCGGGCGGCTGCCAGACCGCCGCGTGCTGACCATCGCTGGGCGTGGCTCGCCAACCCTTGTCCCAGATTTCGCCCAGATTTTCGCCGACGTGCGCGACAGCATCGCCTTTAGCGCCGCCAGCCCCCCGACCGCGCCGTCATATGGGCTGGTGTGGCGTCTGCCGTTCGTCGAGCCGCTGGCCGAAGCGGGCGGGCTGGTCGCTGCGCCGGGGATTCTCACGGCGGTCAGCGCCGATCAGGGTGTGGTGCAGTACAACCCGCAAACTGGCGCGTTGATCAGCGCAGCGCCGTTCCCAGCGGAAGCGCAGCCGACCGCCGCCGCGCTCACCGGCACGCGCTATCACATCGGCGATGCGCTCTGCGGCTGTGTGCAACGCTTGCAGGGCAGTGTGTGGGGCGCGCCAACGGGGACGTTCGGCAGCGGCGCGCCGTTTGATCTGGCGGCGCGGGCCAACGGTGTGGTCTACGCGGTGGACAGCGCGCTGAACGGCTATCGACTGCAAATTCTGGGTGACGGCCCCGACCGGATCGTGCCGTTCTCGGCTGCGGCGAGTGCCCCGCCGCTGTTGACGGTCACCCCCGCCGACGATGTGCTGATTCTGGAGCCGCTGCCCGCGATCCATTCTGAAGTGGGCGCAGGGTTACGCGCGATCATCTCGCGGCTGGAAAACGACGCGCTCGCGCCGCAGTTCGCCCTCGATGTGGCCGCTGAGCGTATCCGCGATTTCGCCGCCGGGCCGGATGGTCGTGTGGCGTTGGCCCTGGGCGCGGGTGGCTGGCTGATCCTTGACGCTGCGGGGCGGATCATCACCAGCGAACCCGATCCGGCGGCGCACGCTGTCGCGTTCGGCACCAATGGCGATCTGTATTTGGCGCGTGGCGACGGCGCGCTGACCGCCATCGAGCGGCGCGATCCGTCGCTGCCACCGGATCGGGCGGGCGCGCCGGAACTGCTGCCGGATGTGCCGGTGCAAGGCGTCCTGAATGAGACGATAATCGCACAGGAATGGACGTACAGCGGCACGGCGGGCGAAGAAATCACAGTGGCCGCAGTTGATCTGGGCCGCGCGGATGAATTCGCGGTCGGGATCGATATGGATCTGAGGGTGAGCGGGCCGGATGGTGTCGAGATCGCCTACAACGACGATCAACCAGGGCCAGATCTGTTCGGTGTCTTCGACGCGCAAATCCCGGATTTGACGCTGCCGGTGACAGGCATCTACACGATCACGGTGGGGTGGCGGCAGGGCGCTGGGACGTACACGCTCGGCATCAATGGCAACCGGGACATCGAACTGACCGGGCAGGGGGTCGCAGAGGTGAGCGGCCAGTTGCAAGATGTCTTCCCGGTGCAACGCTGGCTGCTCACCGCCGAGGCGGGCGCGACCTACACAATCACGATGATCGCCGAGAGCGGCGACCTCGACCCGGCCATTGAACTGCTCAACCCAGATGGCAGCACGCTCGCCTACAACGATGACGCCAGCGACCGCGAACTGGGCTTCGATGCGCAGTTGGTGCGCGTCACGCTGCCGGAAGGCGGCACCTACGTCATCGAGGCGTCGCGGTTCGCCGGGTCAGGCCGTTACCGCTTGATCGTCGTCGCCGCTTGACGTGACCGTCGCCGGGGTGCCCTCGGCGGCTGTCGGCGTAGCAGGGATGTCCGGTGCGCCCACAGCCGCTTGACGCTGCTGCGCCAGATACTGCTTGCGCTGCTCGCTGCTTTGGAAATACCAGGCCATCGTCAGCGTGCCGATGCTGACCAGCCCACCAACGATCACCCCGGCGAACAACGCCTGAAAGATCGTGTTGGCCTGCGCCACAAACCCCAGCAGCGTGATCGCGACGATACTCACCGCCACCCCGGCGGTCGCCGCAATCGCGGTGCGCAGCCAATGGCGGCGAATCGCCAAATACATGCCCACCTGAGCCGCCGCGAACAAGATGAAAAATAACCAGCCGTTGCTGTTTTCCATGCGTGCGCTCTCTCCGCAGTTGTCGTCGATTCAGGAGATCGTGGCCGGTTGGGGCCGTCCCCTGTTTAGACCTTACTACGATCTGTGGGCGCGAACAAGCAGCCAGATCTCAAGCGTTAACGCCTTCTGACAATCGGGGCAAGCGCTAGTCCAACGTGCGCAGAATCGCGCGGACGGGCGATCCGCAGGCCCCACGCAGCTTGAGCGGCAGCGCGATCAGTTCGTAGTCACCGTCGGGCACGCCGTGCAGCGTCAGCGTTTCCAAATCGACCATGTTGTGTTTCTTCAGCGCGTGATGACACGGCAGCGTCGCACTGCTCAACGAGTCCACCGACGGCCCATCGATCCCAACCAGACGCACATCGTAGCCCACCAGCCACTCGATCAAATCGACGCTGAGATAGGGGAACCGCGCCGGCCATTGATTGTCCGGCAGTTCACTCACCGGGCTGTGAATCAGCAGGCGTCCGGCACCCGTCATATCGACGTGTTTGAAGTCGTTGGGGTGCAGCGCGCCGTCGCGTTTGTTCACTGTGACGACCCGCGCCGGCCCAATGTACGGATCCAGCGGCATCCCGGCAGCGTCGGCACCGTCATCGGTGTAATGATAATAGGCGTCGGCGTGTGCGCCGATGTGCGTCGTCACAGTGATCGTCGTCAAATTGACGGGCGCGCCCTGCGATTTGCGCCACTTCAACTCCACGTGGTAGGGCGTATCGCCGGGGAAAACAGGCGTTTCCGGCGCAATCGGTCGGCTGATGTCATAAATGGTCATCGCGTGCTTGCCAATCTCAAGTCGCCGGTGGTGGTGCGCACGGCGATAATTAAACGCGGGTCGTCGGTGGTTTCAAAACCGCCGATGGTATAGGTGATTTCATCCGTCTGTGCGTAGGCGGGGTCAATTTCGCGCACGCGCCCGCCCGTTGTGCGGAACGTGATCTGCGCGGGAACCCCCGGCGCAATATCGACCAGCAAATTACCGGAGATGCTGGTCAGGTCAGCGACGAGATCCTGCATCAGCATTGCGCCGTTGAAGCGCAGCGTCGCGTCGCCATTGTTGGTCGTAAACTCCAGCGCACGCCAATGTGGGTTGAGCAGATTCGTACCCGTGAAGGTGCCGCCCACCAGCGTGATCGCGGCTTCCCCGCCGTCTTCGAGCGGGTTGGGCGCTGGGTAGTTCACGATGTAATCCGCGCTTGTCGCGTTGATCATCAGCCCCGCTAGCGACAGCCCACCCAGATTGAGGGTGGTATCGGCGGCGGTGTTGTTCAACGTCAGTTGGATGGGTGTGCCGCGCCCTAACTGGACATCCCAGGCGTTTTCGCCGTCCTGGATGACGCTGACGTTGGCCTGCCCCTGGCGGATTGTGATGCTGTCTCCAGCACTTTCAACAGTCGATTGCCAGTCGGCGACGTTGGTTGTGGTGGTGCCCGTGACGCCGTCGGTATCGGCAGCGGTGACCTGCACCGTACCATCGTTGGTCGCCAGCGTTACGTTGACCACCTCAGCCACCGGGTAAGCGACATCGAGCGTTTGTGTTTCTGGGGCACCAGTGGGGCCACATGCGGCGGTGAGTGCAGCGAATGTGAGTGTAACCGCGAAAATTATCCGTCTGATCATCGAAACCTCCTTGCTGGAAACCACCCGTCTTTAGCGGGTGGAGGAAA
>JAADYY010000194.1 GCA_010092805.1 Chloroflexota bacterium
GCACTTCCCTTCCTAATATTTGCTTATGCCGCACGCCGTTGTAGAAATTACAACGATAAATGAGTATACTCTAAATAATCTTTATGCGGCGGCCCGCAGCAGGTTGCAGCTTGGCGAGTCAGTATACAAGGATATAACCCCATGCCGCCCTTCAAAATCCTTTGTGTCGAAGATCATAAATCGAGTCTGCTCGTCCTCGAGCGGATGCTGATGAGCCGTGCGGTCACGGTGCTGCAAGCCACCAACGCCGAGGAAGGGTTGGTGATCGCGCGTGAGCAGAAGCCCGACCTCATTTTGATGGATCTCATGCTGCCGGGCATGGATGGCCTCACCGCCACCCGTCAGCTCAAGGCCGACCCCGAAATGAACCACATCCCCATCATCGCCATCTCGGCGGCAGAGCGCCCCAGCCCGCAGGACTGCCTCGACGCTGGCTGCGTCGATCACATCGCCAAGCCCGTCACGATGGCGAAGCTGACGCAGGCGCTCAACCCGTACTTCAAGGTGCCGAACAAGTAAAGCTCCACGCCCGGCACCCCCACCCGTGTGAACAAAAACGGAGCCGCTGCCCGTAAGCAGCGCCCCCGTGATGTGACTGCGATGATGATCTGCGGATAGTAGAGCAGCGGATCAAAAGTCGTAGTACAGGCTAAATTCGTGCGGATGCGGGCGTAGCGCCACCTGATCGACTTCGGCGGTCTGCTTGTAGTCGATGTAATTCTCGATAAAGTCGGTGGTGAAGACGCCGCCTTCCACCAGGAAGCCGTGATCGGCTTTCAGCGCGCCCAGCGCATCGGCCAGCGACGCCGGAACCGTCGGGGCGTCCTTGGCATCTTCGTACAGATCATAGTCAGCGGGGTCGCCGGGGTGAATCTGGTTGCGGATGCCGTCCAGCCCAGCCATCATCATCGCGGAGAAGGCCAGATACGGGTTCGCCATCGGGTCGGGCGCGCGGAATTCGATACGTTTCGCCTTCGGGCTGGCGCTGTACATCGGAATGCGGATGGCCGCCGAGCGGTTACGCGCCGAATACACCAGATTGACCGGGGCTTCGTAGCCCGGCACCAGGCGACGATAGCTGTTGGTCGTTGGGTTGGTGAAGGCCAGCAGCGCCGGCGCGTGCTTGAGGATGCCGCCGATGTAATGCAGCGCGTTCTGGCTCAGCAGCGCGTAGCCCCCCTCATCAAAGAAGGTGTTGCCGCCGTCCTTCCACAGGCTCTGGTGACAGTGCATCCCCGAACCGTTGTCGGCGAAGACGGGCTTGGGCATGAACGTGACCGTATAGCCATTCTGGTAGGCGACATTCTTGATGATGTACTTGTAGAGTTGCAGCTTGTCCGCCATGTTCAGCAGGGTATCGAAGCGCATGTCGATTTCCGCCTGCCCCGCCGAACCGACCTCGTGGTGATGCACCTCAACACCAATGCCAATCGCCATCAACGCCGCCACCATCTCCGCGCGCAGGTCTTGCAGCTTGTCGCTGGGCGGGGCTGGGAAGTAGCCTTCTTTAATGCGCGGCTTGTAGCCCAGGTTCTGGCCTTCAGCGCCGGTGTTCCAGAACCCCGATTCCGAGTCAACCTCATAAAAAGCGCTGTACTCGTTGGAGCTGTAGCGGATGTTGGTGAAGATGTAGAATTCCGCCTCTGGCCCAAAGAATGCGGTATCGGCGATGCCGCTGCTGGTGAGGTATGCCTCGGCGCGGCGCGCCACCCCGCGCGGGTCGCGGCCATACGGGTCGCCGCTGATGTCCACCACATCGCACAACAGGCTGAGGGTGGGGGTCGCGGGCACAGGATCGATGAACGCTGTGCCCGGCACTGGGATCAGGTTTAGATCCGAGACGTTGATCGTCTGGAAGCCGCGAATACTCGAGCCGTCGAAGCCCAGCCCCTGCGCAAAATCGTCAGCGTCAATGCTGGTAATCGGCACATTGAAGTGCTGCAACACACCGCGAATATCGCTAAACTTCACGTCAATTTCGCGCACGCCCCGCTCACGCGCCCATTGCAGCAGCGCGTCCGCCGAAGCCAGTGCCTCGGCAGGCGGCTTGAGTTCATTGGGGCCAACCGTCGTCATATCCATCGAACTGCTCCGTCTTCGTTGAGAATCACCAAAAATTTGCGGATGGTGGGCATTATATACAGCGCCTCAATTCGCAGATCAGGGCATAAATCACCAAAAACCCATCGGATTCAATGGTGAATCCGGCTAAAAGACCGCTGCGCCGTGCAGCCTGCGCGTGATCTTTGGTCGCTTCACGATGTGGGGGCCTGCCAGATGTCGTTAGTTGAGCATGGTTTACGGCGCAGATGGGGCGTTTGCCGCCGAATTTTCGGTATTGTGTTATATTGATACGGTGTATTTCGTAGCCCAGTTGATCCAGCTGTCAAGGTGGGCGCTTGTTTCCGCGAATTTGTTTCTACCTAAACTTAAGGGAGGCTGTTGTGCGTCGCTTGCTCATTGTGCTTTGTGTGGTGACTTTGCTTATGCCGTTTGCGGCGGTTTCGGCGCAAACGCAGGACATCGTGTATATCGTCCAGCCCGGCGATACCCTGTTCTCCATCTCGCAGGGGTTCCAGGTGCCACTCCAGACCATCGCCGCCGTCAATGGCATTTACAACATCAACTTGATCTTTGCGGGCCAGCACTTGATCATCCCGCTGAGCGCGGTGCACCCGCTGCCGCCGACCCACCCGCCCGTGGTGCCGCCGACGGTTGTGCCACCGACCGCGACGCCGACGGTTGCGGAGCCGCTCACCTATGTGGTGCGCCCCGGCGACCGTCTGGCGACCATCGCCAACACCTTCCAGACGACTGTCGCCGCCTTGGCTGCCGCTAACGGCCTGACGAATGTCAATCTGATTCAGCCGGGGCAGGAACTGCTCATCGTGCCGCCTGACTTCAGCCCCTTCGGCGACTGATCGCGGTTGGTGTCACCACACAGGCAGTGCAGCCCGGCTGTGCTGTCTGTTTTATTTTGCGGATTGCGCGCCGGACCCGGAAGGAGAACCGACCATGCGCCGTTTGCTGCTGCTGATCGCGCTCATGAGCGTCAGTCTGCCGGTGGTTGCTCAGGAAACTGCGGCGGGGACGACCTACACTGTGCGCCCCGGCGATACACTCTATGACATTGCCCTCACTTTCGGCGTGAGTGTCAGCGACCTTGCCAACGCCAACGGAATCACCAACATCAACGTGATCTTCCCCGGCGATACGCTGACCATCCCGGCAGCCAGCCCGCCGCCTGCCACGCCCACCGCCACCCCCATCGCGGGGACGCCGCCTTACACCATTCAGCGCGGCGATACGCTGGGGGCGCTGGCAGATCGCTTCGCTACGACGCTGAGCGCGCTCACCCGCGCCAATATCATTCTCAACAGCAACCTGATCTTTGCGGGAGATCTGCTGCAAATTGTTGATGCGGATACACCGCTGCAAGTGCCCGCCGAATATCAGGTGCGCGCCGGGGATACGCTCACCCGCATTGCGCGCTTTTTCGGCACCACACCCGATGAGATTGCAACGGCCAACAGCATCGTCAACCCGAACCTGATTCTCAGCGGGCAGAACCTCACGCTGCCCAACGCCGGGGCACCGCTCTCCGACTGAGCGCGGTTTCCGGTTTGAGCATTTATACGCAAGATCGACACGCAGGGAGTATAAAGGAAGGGCACTTATGCATCGTTTGGTTATGTTTGTCACAATACTCGCGCTGCTGCTGCTGACAGGGGCGGTGGTCACGGCGCAGGACGACCCCGAACCGACCCCCGAAAGCTACGTCATTCAGCCGGGCGATACCCTCAGCGCCATCGCCGCACGCTTCGATACGACGATCCGCGCGCTGTCGCGGGCCAACGCGATTCCGAACATCAACTTGATTTTTTTCGGGAATCAGTTGCAAATCGTCGATCCGGAATTTTCGCTGCAACCGACGACCTACCGCGTGCGTGGCGGGGACACACTGACCGACATCGCGCGCGCGTTTGGGATCACGGTCGCCGATCTGGTTGAGGCCAACGACATCAGCAACCCCAACTTGATCGTCGCGGGTACCGTGCTCGACATCCCAACGACAGACGCTTCGACCGATGCCGGTGCCCCCACCGACGCCGGCGGCGAAGCGGTCGCTGCCATTGAGGAAGCGGCCAACGCCAGCGCGGCCAGCGAACCGACCGCCACACCGGAAATCAGCCCCACCGAAGTGGCGGCTGCGCAGAGCGCCGCTGAAGCCGGGGAAGCCTCAGCGCCTGTGAGCACCGCCGACCTGACCGAGTTCGCGCTGGGGGGGCATGTGTTCAGCTTCTCCTTCCCAGACCAAATGGCGAACGCAGGCATGACCTACGCGCGCAGCCAGATCCGCTGGAATCAGGGCGACCCGGCGTCGATTGCACAGGGGGCCATTGATGCGGCGCAGACACGCGGCTTCCGCAGCCTGCTGAGCATCGTTGGCAGCCCGGAGCAATTGGCCGCTGACCCAGAAACCTACATCGCGGAATTTTCGGTGTTTCTGGCGGGCGTCGCCGGGCTTGGCCCCGATGCAATTGAGGTGTGGAATGCACCCAACGTCCCCGCCGCCTGGCCTGACGGGCAGATTGCGCCGGAAAATTACGCCGCCATGCTGGAAAGCGCGTTCCGTGCTATCAAGCTCACCGCCCCCGAAGTGCTGGTGATCAGCGCGCCGCTGCAACCGACCAACGCCTTCGACGCTGAATGCACCACCAGCGGCTGCGATGAAGTCGAGTTCGCGCGTGGCTTGGCCGAAATTGAGGCGCAGCGTTCCGCCGACTGCATCGGTATTCGCTACCTGGACGGGACGGTGTCGCCGACGGCCAGCAGCGGCGACGCACGCGGCAGCGCTGCTGCGTTCTACTTCCCGGCGCTGGTTGAGCTGTACACCGAAATCTTCCCGGACAAGCCGCTGTGCTTCACCGAGTTTGGGTATCTGGTGACGCCGGAGGGCGAAACGCTGCCGGAAGACTTCGCGTTTGCCGCTGAAAGCACCAACGAACAGCGCGCCGAGTGGCTGGCGCAGGCCGCCACCACCGCCGCCACCAATGGACGCATCTTCATGATGATCATCTGGAATGTCGATTCGCGGACGTTCGGTGCGAACCCTGAATCCGGGTATGCCATCGTCACCAACGATGAAGGGGACTGCCTGGCCTGCATCACGCTCGGCATCGCGCTCGGCGAACGCTAGAGTCTGGCGCGAACGCCAAAATCCACCAACGCGAGGTGTTCGC